>CANJXD010000203.1 GCA_947478535.1 Acetobacteraceae bacterium | reverse complement strand
GAACGGTGATGACTACCGCGACTTCTGGATCGACGCGGCGGAGAAGCACGGGCTGCTGATCGTCGCCCCCACCTTTGGCAAGGCCGCCTGGCCGGAGGCCGAGCATTACAATAACGGACTGGTGCTGGATAATGCGGGCCAGGTCCGGCCGCGCGCGGCCTGGGCCTATGGCATCCCGCTGCGGGTTTTCGCGGCGCTGCGGGAGGCGGGCGTGACGGTGCGGGACAAGGCGTATCTGTTCGGCCATTCCGCTGGCGGGCAGTTCGGCCATCGGCTGATGTCCACCCAGCCGCATGAAGCCATCGCGGCCGCCGCCATCGGCAATCCCGGCTGGTACACGCTGCCCACCTTGGCCAAGGATTTTCCGGAAGGCATGGGTGGCATCGGGCTTGGCGACGCGGAGGTCGAGGCGTTGCTGCGCTTCCCCATGACGATCCTGGCCGGCGATCGGGATATCGAGACCGGCGGTCCTTCCCTGCCCGCCCAGCCAGCGGCCCTCGCCCAAGGGCCGCACCGTTTTGCCCGCGCCCACAACTACCTCGCCGCCGGGCGGGCTGAAGCGGCGCGGCGGGGAGTGGCGTGCGCCTGGACCCTCCTGCCCATCCCCGGCATCGGCCATGATGGCAAGGCGATGTCCCGCATCGCCGCCGCGTTGTGGTTCGAGGGGCGGGTGATCACGGCAGCCGAGGCGGGCGTCACCATAGATGGGGCGCTGTAGCGCCCAACATTGACGGGTATGGCGGGGCCGCCTAGCGTTGTCAGGTCATATGATGACTGAACAAGCCCTGCCCCCTTCCCGGCCCTCCCCCACCTTGGCGCCCCGATGAGCGGGCGCGGTATCGGCATGCCGCCCTTGCGCCCGCCCGCCAACCTGACGGGCGCGCTGGTGCATCGGCTGGCGGAGGAGATCCGCAGCGGGCGCCTGTTGCCCGGCGCCCGGCTGCCAACCGAACAGGATCTGATGCGGGAAGCCGGCGTCAGCCGCACCGTTGTGCGCGAAGCCGTCGCGGCGCTCCGCGCGGAGGGGCTGGTGGTGACGCGCCAGGGCGTCGGCGCCTTCGTGACGGAACGGCCAGGCGAGGGCATCTTTCGGCTGACACCCTCGGAGGCGGAGGGGTTGCAGCAGGTGATCCAGGTGCTGGAACTGCGCCTGGCGCTGGAGGTGGAGGCCGCGGGCCTCGCGGCCCAGCGACGAGGCGACCAGGCGCTGGCCGAGATCAAGGCGGCGGAAGCGGCCTTCGATGCCGCGATGGCCGCCGGCAATGACGCGGCGGAGCCGGATTTCGCGCTGCATCGCGCGATCTTCGTGGCGACGGCGAACCCCTATTTCCTGCGCTTCCTGGAAGTGCTCGGCCGCCACGCCATCCCACGCCGCGCGCTCGGGTTGGTGGAGCGGAGCGATGCGGAGCGCCGCGCCTATCTCGAACAGGTGCGCGGCGAACATCGCGACGTTTCCGCCGCCATCACCGCGGGGGATGCGGGTGCGGCGCGGGAGGCAATGCGACGACACCTGGAAGCGGCGCGGGAGCGGTATCGGCGGCTCGCCGCGCAAGCGGGGGCGGTGTAGCGCTCACACCACCGCGGTCATGCCGCCATCGACGAAGAGCAGGTGGCCATTGACGAAATCCGAGCCCCGCGAGGCGAGGAAGATGGCGGCGCCGACCAGTTCCTCCACCCGTCCCCAGCGGCCGGCCGGCACGCGGCGGCAAAGCCAATCACTGAACACCGGGTCTTCCTGCAAAGGACGCGTGAGGTCGGTGGCGAAGTAGCCGGGCGCGATGGCGTTCACCTGCAGGCCGGCCTTCGCCCACTCCGCGCAGAGTGAGCGCGTCATCGTCCGCACCGCGCCCTTGCTGGTGGAATAGGGCGTGATGGTGGGGCGGCCCAACTCGCTCTGCACCGAGGCGATGTTGATGATCTTGCCGTGGCCGCGCTGCAGCATCCGGCGTGCACAGGCCTGCGCCATGAAGAACACCGCTTCCACATTCACCGCCTGCACGTCGCGAAAGGCCTGCACCGTGACCTCCGTTGCGATGGCGCGGCGATTGATGCCGGCATTGTTCACCAGCACCTCGATCGGGCCGCAGCGCGCCTCGACCTCGGCCACGGCGGCATCGAGGCCGTGCGAATCCGTGACGTCGAAGACGGCCTCGGCGATGTCGAAGCCTTCGGCGCGCAGCGTCGCGGCCGCTTTGGCCAGCGCGGCCGCGTCCCGCCCATTCAGCACGAGGGAGGCGCCCGCCTCGGCCAGGCCGCGCGCCAGGGCGAAGCCGATGCCGCGGCCTGAGCCCGTGATGAGGACCCGCCGCCCCGCCAGATCGAACAAGCCCTGTGCCACCCGCGCCTCCTGACCCTGAGGCGCGGGACGCTGGGCGAAAACGCAGCGGTCGGCAAGCCGGGCCCTTGCGGCATCACCGGGCCGAAGCAAAGCGGGCGCGACACTACGAGGAGACCCGCCATGCCGGTCGGTTTCCGCATCCTGCCCCGCACCCGCGCCGGGGCGCCGGCCATCGTGGAGCGTTTCCGCCCGCTGCCGGTCGCCAATGTGAGCGACAGCATGGCTCGGCTTTTCGCCGCCGGCGCGCGGCTGCGGCCGATGCATGGCGGTGGCGTGATGGCGGGCCCCGCCTTCACCGTGAAGACGCGGCCCGGCGACACTCTGATGGTCCACAAGGCGATCGACATCGCCGCCCCCGGCGACGTGGGGGTGGTGGATGCCGGTGGTAACCTGACCAATGCGATCATCGGCGAATTGCTGCTGTCGCAGATGGTGCGGCGCAGGCTCGGCGGCATCGTCATCAACGGCGCGATCCTCGACAGCGCGGCGCTGCGGGCGCAGCCCTTCCCGGTCTTCGCCGCCGGCGTGACGCATCGCGGCCCCGACAAGGATGGCCCCGGCGAGATCAACGCCGCCGTGGCCATCGACGGCATGGTGATCGAGCCCGGCGACATGATCCTCGGTGATGAGGACGGCTTCGTCGCCATCAGCTTCGCCGATGCCGAAGCGGTGCTGCTGGCGACGGAGAAGAAGCACGCGGCCGAGGCGAAACAGATCGCGGAGATCGAGGCTGGTACCATCGACCGGTCCTGGGTGGATGCGACGCTGAAGCGGCTCGGCTGCGAAGGCGTGTAGCAAGCGCCGCGCGCATCCCCTACCGTCCCAGCCATCAGGGAATGGAGGATGCATGGTGGACTTGACCAGCGGGGTGGAGGCGCCTGCCCTTTCCCCCGCAGTGCCGCGCGGCTTGTGCACGGATTGCGGCATCTCCCGCACCGCGGATGCCAAGGCCTGCGGGCGCGCCTGCCAGTTCATCAAGCCGGACTATCCCGGGCTGGAGGCGCAAGTCCACGGACGGGCGCGGGATGCCACCCGGCCCGATGAGGCGCATTTCGGCCCGCATCGCCGCATGGTCCGTGCCCGCCTCGCGGCGCCCCGGGAAGGCGCGCAATGGACCGGCATCACGACGCGCCTCGCGGAACGGCTGCTGGAGACGGGCGCGGTGGATGCCGTGCTCACCATGGCGCCGGACCCGGAGGACAAGTGGAAGCCCATGCCGGTTCTCGTCACCAAGGCCGAGGGCATGGCGCAGTGCCGCGGCATGCGGATGGGCTATGCGCCGCTGCTGGCGCTGCTGGAACCCGCCCGCGCGGCCGGGCACAAGCGGCTCGCCATCATTGGCATTCCCTGCCAGGTCTACGCCCTGCGCGCGCTGGAGAAGGAGTTGGGGTTCGAGCGGCTTTTCGTCATCGGCACACCCTGTTCGGACAACACCACGACCGAGAACTTTCATCAGTTCCTCGACCTGCTCGACCCGAAGCCGGAGACCATCACCTACCTCGAATTCCGCGCCGACTTCCATGTCGAGCTGCGCTACGCCGATGGCCGCAAGCGGGAGATCCCCTTCCTGCAACTGCCGATCAGCCAATTGCCGCGGGATTTCTTCCCGCTGACCTGCCGGACCTGCGTCGACTACACCAACGTCCTGGCCGACATCACCGTGGGCTACATGGGTGGCGAGGGTGAGCAATGGCTCATCATCCGCAACGAGCGCGGCGAGGAACTGGTCTCCCTGCTGGGGGATGAGGTGGTGACGTCAGCACCCGGCAGCGCCGGCAAGCGGGCGGGGCCGGTGAAGGGGTTTCTCGCCAATACTGAACGCGCGGCGGGTGGACTGCCGCTGCGGCGGATGCCCGGCTTCCTGCGCCCGATCGTCGGCTGGCTGATGCCGCGCATCGGCCCGCGTGGTCTGGAGTTCGCCCGCGCCCGGGTCGAGATGAAGGCGGTGGAAACCATCCTGCATCTGCGCCGTGAAACGCCGCGCCGGATGAAGGCGATGATCCCCGCCCATGTCTGGGCGCTGGTCGCGCCCTATGGCCTGGCGCCGAAGGATGGCGAGCGGCGCTGATGTCTCACAGCCGCCGCTTCGACGGTCCGCGGCTGCCGCCGCATCGGGGTGATCCACAATTTCGCACTCGGCACGGCCGCGCAGGGATGGCAGGATCACCAAGCCTCGCGCCGCCCTGGCGCCTGATGGGAGATCGCCCATGTCGAGCCGCATTCTAGCCGTCCTGGCCAGTCTCCTCGCCCTCGGGGCCGGTGCCGCCGCCGCACAGCAGCGCCAACTCGTGGTTGGCATCCCGGGCTTCCCGGACAGCCTGACCCCCGGCGTCAGCAGCTTCACCGCGCTCACCATGTCGCTCCAGGTGATGGACCCGCTGGTGCTGCGGGACGAGGAGGGCAAGCTGCTGCCCGGCCTCGCCACCGAATGGCGCGCGGTGGATGACACCACCTGGCGCTTCAAGCTGCGGGAAGGCGTGCTGTTCCATGATGGCACCCCCTTCACCGCGGAGGACGTGAAAGCGACCATCGAGCATGTGCTGAACCCCGCCACCGTCTACGGGTCCCGCAACCGCATCGCGCAGATCTCGGGCGTGTCCGTCATCGGCCCGCATGAGGTGGAGATCCGCACCCGCGCGCCCTTCCCCACCCTCATCAACGGCATCTCCGACATCCCCATCGAACAGGCCAGGCAGATCGCCGCCGGCGGAATCAGCGCGCAGCGCCCGCCCATCGGCACCGGCGCCTGGCGCTATGGCCGCTGGGTCGGCGGGGACCGGTATGAGTTGACGGCGAATGCACAATACTGGGCCGGCGCACCGCGCATGGAACGGCTTCTGCTGCGTCAGATCCCCGAACCCTCGACGCGCGTCGCCTCTCTGCTGGCGGGGGAGACGCACATCATCCAGGAAGTGCCGATCGACCTCATCCCGCGCGTGCGCAACGCCCGCAACACGGAGATCGCGTCGGTCGAGACCTCGGTCGGCCTGGTGCTGACCTTCGACACGACCAAGCCGCCCTTCAATGACCGGCGCGTGCGGCTGGCAATGGACCATGCGGTGAACCGGCAGTTGATCCTGGACCAGATCCTTGGCGGCCAGGGAAGCCTGTTGCAGGGCCAGTTGCTGACCTCCAACACCTTCGGCTTCAACCCGAACATCCGCCCCCGCGCCTATGACCCGGCGCAGGCCCGGCGGCTGTTGCAGGAAGCCGGCCTCGGCCGCGGCTTCACGACGCGCATCACCACGCGGTCAGGCCGCTACCTCTCGGATGTGGATATCACCAACGCCGTGGTCGGCATGTTCCAGGAAGTGGGCATCCGCAGCACCGTCAATGTCGTCGAAGGCGGCGTGTGGACGCGCATGGCGACGGCGGGCGATATGGGCCCCACCCATCTCGTCGGCTGGTTCAGCCTCGGCGACGCGGATTTCAACACCATCTGGTTCACCCGCGGTGGCCAGCGCGCCTTCTGGCACAATGAGGAATACGAACGCCTGTTCGTCGAGGCCCGCTCCACGGTCGATGAGGCGAAGCGCCTCGCGGCGTATCACCGCATGATGGAAATCATGCAGGAGGAAGCGCCGGCGATCTTCCTGTTCGGCCTGCCCAGCATCAACGGCAAGGCCCGCGCCCTGCAGGGCTGGCGACCAAGCTCCGACACCATCCTGCGCCTGACGCGCGCAACGCTGAACTGAGGGATAAAACCATGCCCAAGACCATGCAGGACGCCATGGGCAACCTGCCGCTGCTCGAGACACTGATCGGGCAGAGCGATTACGATGCCGTGATCGCGGTGTCGCCGGAGAATGTCCGCTACACCGGCGATGTCCACATCTCCACCCAGCAAAGCATCCGCGACCGGCTCGCCCTCATCGTCTGGGCGAAGGGCCGCGCGCCGATCTTCATCCTGTGCCTGGTGGAGGAAGGCTATGTCCGCCAGACCAGCTGGATCCAGGACATCCGCTCCTACAAGGAATTCGTCGTCTCCCCCGTCGATGTCCTGGCGGATGTGCTGACGGAGCTCGGCCTTGGCAGCGCCAAGGTGGGCATGGAGATGGACTACTTCGCCGCCAGCTACATGCGGAAACTCGAAGCCCGGCTGCCGCAGTTGAAACTCGGCCCCTGCGACGAGATCTTCGCCCGCGCCCGCATGTTCAAGACGCGGCGGGAGATGAACACGCTGTTCGATGGCTACAACCAGACCGGCAAGGCGCTGATGGCGACCTACCTGACGACGGCGGAAGGCGAGACGGAGCGCAGCCTGATGGAGCGGCTTTCCGCCTCCATCATCAAGCAGGGCGCGGACAGCGTGGCTTTCGCGCATATCAATGCCGGCCCGAATACCGGCTTCCCGCACATGACGCCGTCCGGCTACCAGGTGAAGAAGGGCGATCTGCTGAAGGCCGATGTCGGCGGCTTTTACCACGAGTATTTCTCGAATATCGGGCGCACCGCGAAGTTCGGCCCGCTGAACGATTTCGACCGGGACATCTGGAAGCGCCTGCGGGAAATCCATCACGCGGTGGCAGACATGCTGCGCCCCGGCAATACCGGCCGGCAGGCCTTCGCGCTGGCGACGGCGCTGCATGAGAAGCACAAGATCCCCTTCCCCTACGCGCATAACGGCCATTCCATCGGCCTGAACGTGCATGAGAAGCCGATCCTCGGCCCGAATGACGACACGCCCTACGAAGCCGGCATGGTCTCCACCTGCGAGACGCGCATCCGCGTTGTCGGGCAGTACGGCTACCATATCGAGGACATCTACGAGATCACGAACGGCGCGCCGATCCTGCGCTCCACCGCCTTCGACAATGAGGAGATCCTGGTAGTCTGAGGCAGCGCCGGGTGCTGCGATTCATCCTGCGGCGCCTCGCGCTGGTGCCGGCGACGCTGGGGCTGGTGCTGCTCGTCGTCTTCGTGGTGCTGCGCGTCACCGGGGACCCGGTGGAACTGTTCCTGGAGGCCAACCCGACGCCGGATGAGATCGCGGCGCTGCGCACGCGGCTCGGTCTCGATGATCCTCTGCCGCTGCAATTCCTGTACTTCATCGGCAACCTGCTGCGCGGCGATTTCGGGCTTTCGCTCTCCCACCAGGCGCCGGCGCTGCCGATCGTGCTCGAACGCCTCGGCGGCACGCTGCAATTGGTGGGGGTGGCGCTGGCGCTCGCGGTGGCGCTGGGCATGGCGGGGGGCCTCGCGGCGGCGGCGATGAAGGATCGCATCGCGGACCACGTCATCTCCGCCTTCGCCGTGCTCGGGCAATCCATGCCGAGCTTCTGGCTTGGCCTGCTGCTGATCCAGTTCATCGCGCTCGAACTGGGCTGGCTGCCGACCTCGGGCTCCGGCACGCCGGCGCATCTCGTACTGCCGGCGCTGACGCTCGCGGCCTATCTGATGCCGAACTTCATCCTGGTGACGCGGACGGCAGTGCTGGAAGCGAAGCGGGAGCCCTTCGCGACGACGGCACGCGCCAAGGGACTGAGCCCGATGCGCGTGCTGCTGCGCCATGTGCTGCCGAATGCGCTGAACCCGATCATCTCCGTGCTGGGCTTGCAGGTCGGGCACCTGATAGCCGGGTCCATCGTGACGGAGACGATCTTCGCCTGGCCCGGCGTCGGACGGCTGATGATCGGCAGTATCTACCAGCGGGACGTGCCGATCGTCGCGGCGGCGGTCGTCGTCGTCAGCCTGGTGATCACGCTGACCAACCTGGTGGTGGATGTGGTGCAGGCGATGCTGGACCCCCGGGTGCGGGTATGAGGCTGCCGGGCAACACCAAGCTCTGGATCGGCGGCGCGATGGTGGGCGGCATCGTGCTGATCGCCATCCTCGCCGATGTGATCGCGCCGCATGATCCCTACCGGCAGCAATTGATCCTGCGGCTGAGGCCGCCCTTCTGGGCCGACGGAGCACATGCCGCGCATTGGCTCGGCACCGACAATTTCGGGCGCGATATCCTCAGCCGGCTGATCCACGGATCGCGGCTTTCCGTCATGGTCGGCGTCGCGGCGATGCTATTGGCCGCCGTCCTGGGCACGTTGCTCGGCCTGCTGGCGGGCTGGCGTGGCGGCAGGACGGAAGCCGTCATCATGCGCATCGCCGACGCGCAGCTTTCGATCCCGGAAATCCTGCTGGCGATCCTCGTCGTCGCGGCCATCGGCGGCAGCGCGGTCAACCTCGTCATCGTGCTGGGGCTCTCGGGCTGGATGGTGCATGCGCGCGTCGTCTATGGGCTGACGCGATCGCTGCGGGAGAGGCCCTTCGTGGAGGCGGCGGTATCCCAGGGTGCGACCGGCGGCTTCATCGTGCTGCGCCACATCCTGCCGCACCTGCTGCCGGTGCTGTCGGTGGTCGCGACCTTGCAGGTGGCGCAGATGATCCTGCAGGAAACGGCGCTGAGCTTCCTCGGGCTCGGCCTGCCGCCGCCGGCCGCGACCTGGGGGAACATCCTGGCGGAAGGGCGGGAACGCCTGTTCGTCGCGCCCTGGATCGCGAACCTCGCGGGGTTCTGCATCGTGATGCTGGTCTGGGGCGTGAACATCCTGGGCAACGGGCTGCGGGACCAGTTGGACCCGCGGGAATAACAATCAGCCATCGCCGGGGTAGTGGCACGCCACGGCCTGCCCTGGCGCGACCTCGCGCAGCGGCGGGTCATCCTGAGCGCAGCGTGGCGTGGCGCGTGGGCAGCGCGTGCGGAAGCGGCAGCCGCTGGGAATGGCGCTGGGCGAAGGCACTTCCCCCGCCAGGCTCGCGCGGCGGCCCGTATCGCCGGCGCGTGGCACGGCGGCCAGCAGCGCGCGCGTATAGGGATGCAAGGGCGTAGCGAAGATCGCGGCCTTGGTGCCGGTTTCCACCACGCGGCCGAGATACATCACCGCGACGCGGTCCGAGATGTGGCGCACCACGCGCAGGTCATGGGAGATGAACAGGTAGGTCAGGCCGAGTTCGGCCTGCAAGTCTCGCAGCAGGTTCACCACCTG
>CANJXD010000202.1 GCA_947478535.1 Acetobacteraceae bacterium | reverse complement strand
TCTCGCCAAGGGGCTGGATGAGCAGGGCAAGGCCGACCTCGCAGCCGGGTTCCAGGCCGCGGTGGCGGCGACGCTGGCGGACCGCGCGCGGCATGCGCTGGCGATGGCGCCGGGGGCAACGGCGCTGGTGGTGGCGGGCGGCGTCGCGGCGAACCTGGGGGTACGGGCGGCGCTGGCCAGCGTCGCGGCGCAGGCCGGGCTGCCACTGGTCGCCCCGCCGATCCGGCTTTGCACCGACAATGCCGTGATGATCGCCTGGGCCGGCATCGAGCGGCTGCGGGCGGGCCTGGTGGATGGGCTGGACCATGCGCCCCGGCCGCGCTGGCCACTCGCGGAGCTGGTCGCCCAAGGGTGATTGAGGGGCTGATGGAGCCATTCGGCGCCGGATGCGTTGCACCTCCACACGAAGAAGGAGGTTGCGTCATGCGTTCTGCTTCCAGGGTTCTTGTCGCCATGGCGACGGTGGCGATGCTGGCGGCCTGCGGGTCCTCCCCGGGGTCGCGGGCGGTCAGTGGCGGCTTGCTCGGTGCCGGGGCCGGGGCCGCGGTGGGCTCGATTTCCGGCAATGCCGGCACGGGCGCGCTGATCGGTGGCGGGCTTGGCGCGGTGGGTGGCGCGGTGACGGCGCGTTAGCACCGCCTCGGGGCCTTAGCGCCGCGTCGGGTTGCGCCGCCTGCGCGGCGGCGCTACCCGCGCGGCGTGAATTACCGCCACGCCTTCCACGCCGGCAATTTCTGCGATGTCGCGAAGCACGCGCTGCTGGTCGCGCTGATGCGCGGGCTGCTGGCCAAGCCGAAGCCGCTCCGCGTGCTGGATACCCATGCCGGGATCGGCCGCTATGACCTCTCGGCGCCGGAGCCGCAGCGCACCGGGGAATGGCGGGATGGCATCGGCCGCGCCATGGCATGCGCGGACCCACTACTGGCGGATTACCTCGGGCTGGTGACGGCGGCGGGCTATCCCGCTGTCTATCCCGGCTCCCCGGCGCTGATCCGGGCAATGCTGCGGCCGGAAGACCGGCTCGTGCTGTGCGAGCTGCACCCGGAGGATCATGCGACGTTGCGCGGCGCCTTCCGGGGCGATCCGCAGGTCGCCGTGCACCGCCGCGACGCCTGGGAAGCGGTGGAGGCGCTGACGCCCTTTCCCGAACGGCGCGGGCTGGTGCTGATCGACCCACCCTTCGAGCAGGAGGGGGAGTTCGAGCGCACGGCGGCGGCGCTGGCGCGGCTGCGGCACCGTTTCCGCGCCGGGGTGATCGCGGCCTGGTATCCGGTGAAGCACCGCACCCCGGTTCGCGCCTTCCACCACGCCTTGCAGGATGCCGGCGTCGCCGACTGCATCGCGGCGGAGATCGTGCTGCGCGAACCCACGGACCCGACTCGGCTGAATGGCTGCGGCCTGCTGGTGGCGAACGCGCCCTTCGGCTTCGAGCCGGCGGCGCGTGGCATCCTGGCGGCCTTGCTCGGCTGCCTCAGCCGGGGCGAGACTGGCGCCGGGGCCGGTGTGACGCGCGTGACGCCGGATTAGAAACCCGGAATAGACACAGGGACGGAACGGCATGCCGGCACGGGCACGACGGCGGATCGCGGTGCTGGGCGCAGGCGCCTGGGGGACGGCGCTCGCCGTACAGGCGGCGCGGGCAGGCAATGCCGTGGGGCTCTGGGCGCGGGACGCCGAGCGCGCGCAGACCATGGCCGCGGCGCGGGAGAATGCGCGCCACCTGCCGGGCGTGCGGCTTTCGCCAGCCATCGAGGTAACCGCCGATGCCGAGGCGGCGCTGGCGGAGGCGCTGTTCGTGCTGGTGGCGGTGCCGGTCCAGCATATCCGCGCCGTTTTCGCGACCCTGCCGGCAACCGCCGCGCCGCTCGTCGTCTGTGCCAAGGGGGTGGAACGCGGCACGCTGCGCCTGCCGCTCGAACTGATGGAGGAGTTGCGCCCCGGCCGGGCCGGCGCCGTGCTCTCCGGTCCGAATTTCGCGCATGAGGTGGCGAAGGGCCTGCCGGCCGCGGCCGTGCTGGCCAGCCGGGATGCCGGGCTCCGGGCGTTGGCGGCCGAGCTGCTCAGCACGGCAGGGTTTCGCCTGTATGGCGGGGATGACCCCATGGGCGTGCAGGTCGGCGGTGCGGCGAAGAATGTGATCGCGATCGCCGCGGGCGCGGTGATCGGCGCCGGGCTCGGTGAAAATGCGCGGGCGGCGCTGGTGACGCGGGGCCTGGCGGAATTGTCGCGGCTGACGGTGGCGCTGGGCGGGCGGCCGGAAACGGCGGCGGGGCTTTCGGGCCTCGGCGACCTGCTGCTGACGACGACGGGGCCGGGCAGCCGGAATACCTCGCTCGGCATGGAACTGGGCCGGGGGGCGACGCTGGAAGCGGCGCTGGCCACCCGTGTCAGCGTGGCGGAGGGCGTGGCGACAGCGCCGGCCATCGTCGCGCGGGCGGCCGAAGTGGGGATCGAGGTCCCGATCTGCGCCGCCGTGGCGGGGCTGCTGGCCGGCGATGTGACGGTGGGCGAAGCGATGGGGCGCCTGCTGGCGCGGCCGCGCCGGGATGAATAGGGCGCGGCCGCGCCGGGTTGAATAGGGGTTAGCCCCAGAGGAGCGAAACCTCGCCGCCCAGCCAGCGCTGGCGCAGCGGGCGGAGCGGGGCAAGGGCGGCCTGCTGGCCAGGGTCCGGGCGGATGGCCTGGCGGATCTCGAAGCCGTGGCCCTCCCGCAGCGTCGGCGGTTCGGCGCCACCGGGGCGGGACTGCGCCTCCCCGGCCAGTTCGGCGATCCGGGACGGGTCGGCCAGCGCCGCCCAGGTGAAGGCGGAAAGCCGGTCCAGCGCCGCGGTTTCCGCCGCACCCAACGCGATGCCGTTGGCCAGCGCCATGCGCTCCACCGCCGCAAGGGGGGCGAGGGAGAACAGGTGGTAGCTCAGCGCCTGGCGCCGGCGGGCGAGTTCCTGCGGCAGCGCGCCTTCCGCCGTGACCTGGCGCAGCCCGATCCGCGCGCGTTCCACCGCCCAGTCCAACAGCGCCCGGTCCCCCGCCGCGATCGCCGCCGCGCCGACCGCGACGCCGGCCCAGTAGGCGTGGTTGTTCATCTGGGTCTGCGGGCGCGGGTCTGGCCGTGGTGGGCGATCATAGGGTGGCTGCACCGCGATCGCGACACGGCGCAGCCAGGCCGCGATGCGGGCGAGGCGCGCGGGGTCCTCCCCTTCCGCGTCCCGCAGCGCGAGAAAGGCCAGCGCCGCGCCGCCGAGCGCCCATTTGCGGTGATAGGCGCCCTGGTTGTTGAAGCGGCCGAGCAGGGCGCCGGCCTCCGCCCAGGCATCGAGATGGGTGAGCCCGCAGGACGCCGCCGTCGGGCCCGCGCCGCGCAGCCAGGCCGCCATCGGGGACTGGATCGCGTCCTGCCACTGCGCCAGCGGGCGGGAGGCGGCGTTGTCGGCCGCGAGGCGCGCGGGGTCCGCCACGGAGAAGGCGGCGTCGGTGTAGAAGGTGACGCCTTCGAGGTCCTGGACCGGCGGCACCGGCTGGGCGCAGCGGAAGCCCGGGGCGCGGGCGCTGGCGTGGCGCTGGCGCAGCGCCGAGGGATCGAAGGGTCCGCGGAGCGGCGTGGGGACGGGCGGCTGGCCGGCGGCCTCACAGGCAAGGAGCGGCAGGGCGAGCAGGCTGCGGCGGAGGATCAGCATGGGTAGAAGCTTTACAGGGGCCAAGCCCCACGGACCACGCCGAGGTGTCGCGCGCCGAAGCTTTACAGCGGGGTGGGGCGGTTCCAAACCTCGCACCATGCAACATCCCCCCTTCCCGACCGGCCATCGCGACAAGGTGCTGCACCGCATCCTCGCCAGCGAATTGGCGCCCATCGCGGCGCTGATCGGCTCCGACGACCCGGCCCTGGCCGTGCGCGCCGCCGCCACGCTGATGACGCGCCTGCTGCTGACCCGCCTGCCAGGCCCCGGCTGCCGCCTGCTGCGGGAGGATTTCAGCTTCAGCGGCCACCTGGCGGAAGGCGATGAGGTGGAGATCAGCGCCGAGGTGGAGGCCCCGCCCAGCCCCGGCGTGGTGCGGCTGCGGTGTGACGTGCGGCACGCGGATGGGGAGCCAATCCTGACCGGCTTCGCCGACCTCACCCTGCCGGCGACCCAGGCGGGGGATCTGGTAACGCCCTTCGGCACCCAGCCGCGCCGGATGCTGGCAGCACTGCTGCAGCGCTGCGCCGCCCTGCCGCCGGTGCTGACCGCCGTCGCCCATCCCTGCGACGCCGCGAGCCTCCGCGGGGCGGTGGTGGCGGCGGCGCATCGCCTGATCACCCCCATCCTCTGCGGGCCGGAAGCGCGCATCCGGGGCGTGGCGGCGGCCGAGGGGATCGACCTTTCGGGTATCGAGATCGTCCCCACGCCGCATAGCCATGCGAGCGCCGAGGCGGCGGTGCGGTTGGTGGTGCAAGGCCGCGCCCAGGCGCTGATGAAGGGCAGCCTGCATACGGATGAGCTGATGTCGGCCGCCCTGGCGCGGGAGGCCGGGCTGCGGACGGAACGCCGGGTGTCCCACTGCTTCGTGATGGACGCGCCTTTGTACCCGCGGCCGCTGATCATCACCGATGCGGCGGTGAACATCGAGCCGGACCTGGATGCGAAGGCCGACATCGTCCGCAACGCCATCCACCTGGCCAGCGCGATGGGCATCGAACTGCCGCGGGTGGCGCTGCTTTCGGCCGTGGAGACGGTGACGCCGCGCATGGCGTCCACCATCGATGCCGCGGCGCTCTGCAAGATGGCGGATCGCGGGCAGATCACGGGCGGGATGCTGGATGGGCCGCTGGCTTTCGACAACGCCGTAAGCCCGGCGGCGGCGAAGGCCAAGGGCATTGTCAGCGCCGTGGCGGGACGGGCGGATGTGCTGGTGGTGCCGGATATCGAAAGCGGCAACATGCTGGCGAAGCAACTGGCGCTGCTGGGGGGTGCTGCGAGTGCCGGGATCGTGCTGGGACTGCGGGTGCCGATGGCGCTGACGAGCCGGAGCGACGATGCGCTGAGCCGGCTGGCCTCGGCGGCGCTGCTACGGCTGGTGGCGTAGCGGGCCGCGAAAACACGGGCCGGGCCTGAACACAAGCGACGGAGCGGCGACGCCGATTTCGGTGAATTGCGTGATTCGTATTGTATGAAATTTGGGCATCGGTCAGTCTCGCCACGCAGCAGGCCGGATGATGTGCCGGCTTCCGGTGCGGCCATGCCGACCGGGATGCGCCCCGCGCGATCCCCGATTCGCACCCACCCGCTTCCCACCACACCCGCTTCCCAACACACGGAGATCGCCATGGCCAAGGGTCAGAATCGCAGCAATCGGGAAATCAAGAAGCCGAAGGCGCCGAAGAAGCCGCCGACCGCCGCCGCTTCCCCCTTCACCCGCGAACCGCCGCCGAAGAAGTCCCCGCCGAGCCGGGATTGATCGCCCATCCGGGGGGCGGCCATCGCCCCTCGGAGTCTACAAGGCCAGCGCGGCGTGCTCCCACGGCCCGCGCTGGAAGGCGACGAGGTGGACGCCTCCCGCATCGGACCAGAGCAGGCTGAGCACTGGCGCCTCCTCGTGCCAGATGTCGAGCCCATAGGGCAGGTCCGGCACGCCGCGCTGGCGCTCCAGCGCGTGGCGATAGCCGGGGGAGGAAGCCTCCCCGGCCGGCAGGTCGTTGAACGGGGTCCAGTGCTCGAAGCGCCAGGGGCCGACCCGCAAGACCGACAGGCGCAGGACATCCCGCTGCGTGCCGATATCGCCATCCCGGCGGATGATCGGCAGCAGGTGGTCCCGGAGGGCGAGCGCGGGAGCGTCCACTTCCGGACCATCGCCACTGGAGACAAGGCGCAGCGCCATCCGCAGGCGCTCCCTACCGCGCGCGCCCTACAGCGCCGGCGCGGCGGCATCGGCCGCATGCGCCGCGGCCAGTTCCCCGGCATTCACCAGGAAGGCCTGCGCCGAGAGGCTGGGTCGGGTCGGCTGGAACATCAGAATGGTGGAGACCCGGCGCCAGACGGGGAAGGACAGGCCCTCCACCAGTTCCTCCTCGGCCTCCACCTTGTAGGTGCCGGCGGGCTGCGTCCCATCCGTGCCCTTCAGGCTGAAGGGGCGGCGGAAGACGAGCGTCGAGGTCTGGGTGCGCGATTCCATGCGGCGGCTCCTGCGAGGGGGTGGGCGCGGCACGGGAACAGCGGAGTTCATATGGCAACGGGCGCGGCCGATTGCATCGGCCGCGCCCGTCGATTGACGAAAGGCCGGACCAGAGGTCGGGCCGGTCAGGCCTTGGCGATCGCGACCTGGGCCTTGGCGGCGGTCAGCATCAAGCCGCTGTCGTTCATGATCGTGGCCAGGTTGAAGCCGCGCTTGAACATCTGGTTCGTGTAGGCGCCGGTCATCGTGTGGATGCCGACCTTCACGCCCGCCGCATGGGCGGTGTTGCGGATCTTGTCGAGCACGGCGAGGAATTCCGGCTCCTGCCGATCCTGCAGCGGCGCCATGCCGAGCGAGAGGCTCAGGTCCGACGGGCCGATGTAGATGGCATCGACGCCGGGGACGTTGACGATCGCCTCGAGGTTGTCGAGCGCCGTCTTGGTCTCGATCATCGGGATGACCAGGATGTCGTCATTCGCCGCATTGGTGTCCGCCGCCGCGCCGTAGATGCCGGAGCGGATCGGGCCGAAGCTGCGGGCGCCGAGCGGGGGATAGCGGCAGAAGGACACCAGGTCCCGCGCCTCCTTCTCCGTGTTCACCATCGGGCAGATCACGCCCTTGGCGCCGCCGTCGAGGCACTTGCCGATGATGCCCGGCTCGTTCCACGGCACGCGCACCAGGGGGGTGACGCCATGCGGCTGCATGCCCTGGAAGCAGGCGACCATCGACATGTAGTCCTGCACGCCATGCTGGATATCGACCGTCAGGCTGTCCCAGCCCGCCTGCGCCATGACTTCCGCGCTGAAACCGTTGGGGATGGCAAGCCACCCGTTCACCACCGGCTTGCCGGCCGCCCAGGCCGCCTTGACGCCATTCGCCATTGGTTTCGTTTCCCCCTTTGGGTTGTATGATGACACGACGATTGGGGACGCTAGGCCGCTGTCCCGGGGGCGTCAACGAGGCCCCCCCGGGGGCGTCGACGCGGCTCCCCTGAGGCGTCAAGGCGGGGCGAGGCGGGTCTGGGCATCCCGTGGCGCGCTTTGCCGGGTCGCCCCGCGCGTGGCAGGGTGCGCCCGGTGCGCCGTCTTCGCGATGCGGCGCCGGGAGCATTGCATGAACACCCTATCGTCCCGCCCCGTCGATGCCGTGATCGCCGCCGCCAGCGCCTTCCTCGGCGAGCGGATGACGACGAACAACGCCGTGCGCGAACAGCACAGCCATGGGGAGGACAGTTCCACCCCCACCATGCCGGATGCCGTGGCCTTCGTCGAAACCACCGAGGAAGTCAGCCGCCTGCTGGCGCTGTGCCACCAGCATGGCGTGCCGGTGGTGCCCTTCGGCGCCGGGACGAGCCTGGAGGGGCATGTGAACCCCGTCCGCGCCGGCGTCAGCCTCGACCTGTCGCGCATGACCGCGGTGCTGGAGGTGAATGAGCAGGATATGGACTGCCTGCTGGAACCCGGCGTGACGCGCCAGCAGTTGAACGAGTTCCTACGCGACAAGGGGCTGTTCTTCCCCGTCGATCCCGGCAGCCACTGCACCATCGGCGGCATGGTGGCGACGCGCGCTTCCGGCACCAACGCCGTGCGCTACGGCACGATCCGGGAGAATGTGCTGGGGCTGGAGATCGTGCTCGCGGATGGGCGCGTCATCAACACCGGCGGGCGCACGCGCAAGGCCAGCAACGGCTATGACCTGACGCGGCTGTTCATCGGCAGCGAGGGCACGCTCGGCGTCGTCACCAAAGTGCGGCTGCGCCTGCATGGCATCCCCGAGGCGATGTCGAGTGCCGTCGTGCAGTTCCCGACACTGAAGGGCGCGGTGGAAAGCGTGATCCAGGTGATGCAGATGGGCATCCCCGTGGCGCGCATCGAATTGCTGGACGAGGACATGCTGGAAGCCGCCATCGCCTATTCGAAGCTGGAGGGTTTCCGGGTCGCGACGACGCTGTTCCTCGAATTCCATGGTACCGAGGCGGCGGTGCGCGAACAGGCGGAGATGGTGGAGGCGATCACCGCCGATTTCGGCGCCGAGGGATTCCGCTGGGCGACGGATGGCGAGGAACGGGCGAAGCTGTGGAAGGCGCGGCATGACAGCTACTGGGCCGGCGTCGCCTGGAAGCCGGGTCACAAGGCGCTGACCACCGATGTCTGCGTGCCGATCTCCCGCCTCGCGGAAGCGATCGTTGGCGCGAAGGAGGAAGCGACGGCGCTCGGCCATACCACCTGCATCGTCGGCCATGTCGGTGACGGGAATTTTCATCAGATGGTGCTGTATGACCCGACGCAGCCGGATGGGCTGGAGCGCGCCTGGGACATGGACAAGCGCATCGTCCGGCGCGGCCTGGCACTCGGTGGAACCTGTTCGGGCGAACACGGTATCGGCCTCGGCAAGCGCGAATTCCTCGAGATCGAGCACGGGGCGGAAGCGCTGGCCGTCATGCGCAGCCTGAAGACCACGCTGGACCCCAAGGGCATCATGAACCCCGGCAAGATGTTTCGGAATTAGCCATGCCTTCGAGCGCCGGGCGTACGGGGTGACCATGGCCGTCTGCGCGCGGCGGCCTTTCGGCCGCAAGGGGTGGGGCATGGTGGTGGCATGAACACGGCGGCGCCGGTGGCGCTTTCCATCCTGCTGCTCTGCCTCGGGCACATCTTCTCCAACGCCGCGCGCACCCTGCCGGCGGTCGCGGTGGATGTGCTGACGCGCGACCTGGGGCTGACGGCCGAGGGCCTGGCGCAGATCACCAGCATCTTCCCGCTGGCCTTCGCGGCGGTGATGATTCCGGTCGGCATCGCACTGGATCGCTACGGCGTGAAGCGGCTGAACCTGCTGCTGGTGACGGTGGCGGGCAGCGGCGCCGTCATGGCGTCCTTCGCCACCGGGCCGTGGTCGATGGCACTGGCGCAGGCGGTGCTGGGGGCGGGGTGTTCGGGGATGCTGATGTGCCCCATCACCTTCGCCGCACGGTCCCTGACCACGCCGCGCTTCGCCGTCTGGTCCGGCATCATCCAGGCCGTCGGCAATACCGGGATGCTGCTGTCCGCCAGCCCGCTCGCCCTGCTGATCGAGGTGGCGGATTGGCGCGCCGGCTTCCTCGCCTGCGCCGGCATCGCGCTGCTGGCGCTGCCGCTGGTGGCGCTGCTGGTGCCGGCGGATGCGCCGCAAGCGGCGCCGCGGCGGGCGATCGGCGTGG
>CANJXD010000201.1 GCA_947478535.1 Acetobacteraceae bacterium | reverse complement strand
GCCGGTCTGGGGTTTGCCGGTCTGGGGTTTGCCGGTCTGGGGTTTGCCGGTCTGGGGCCTGCCGGTCTGGGGCCTGCCGGTCTGGGGCCTGCCGGTCTGGGGCTTGCCGGTCTGGCCGCACGCGTTTAATCGCGCGCAATACCCAAGCGTCCGGAGAATCCCATGTCCGCCATTGTCGATATCATCGCCCGCGAGGTCCTCGACAGCCGCGGCAACCCGACGGTCGAGGCCGAGGTGGTGCTGGATACCGGCGCCCGCGGCCGCGCCATCGTCCCCTCCGGCGCCTCCACCGGCGCGCATGAGGCGGTGGAACTGCGGGATGGCGACAAGACCCGTTTCGGCGGCAAGGGTGTCCGCCGCGCCTGCGGCAATGTTGAAGGCGAGATCTTCGACGCCATCGGCGGCATGGACGCCACCGATCAGGTCAAGATCGACGAGACGATGATCGAGCTGGACGGCACGCCGAACAAGGCGCGGCTCGGCGCCAACGCCATCCTCGCCGTCAGCCTGGCCACCGCCAAGGCGGCGGCGGCCACGCTCGACGTGCCGCTGTATCGCTATGTCGGCGGCGTCTTCGCCCGCACCCTGCCGGTGCCGATGATGAACATCATCAATGGCGGCCAGCACGCGGACAACCCGATCGACATCCAGGAATTCATGATCATGCCGGTCGCCGCCGGCACGGTGGCGGATGCGGTGCGGATCGGCTCCGAGGTCTTCATGCAGTTGAAGAAGGCCCTGCATGATGCCGGTCTTTCCACCAATGTCGGCGACGAAGGCGGCTTCGCGCCGAATATCGGCAGCGCCGAGGAAGCGCTCGGTTTCATCGCCAAGGCCTGCGACAAGGCCGGCCACCGGCTCGGCGAGGACATCATGCTGGCGCTCGATTGCGCCGCGACCGAATTCTACAAGGACGGCGTCTACGCCATGGAAGGGGAGGGCAAGTCCCTCGACAGCGCCGGGATGGTCGAATACCTCGCCGGCCTCTGCGCCAAGTTCCCCATCGTCTCCATCGAGGACGGCATGTCCGAGGATGACTGGGCCGGCTGGAAGCTGCTGACGGACCGCCTCGGCAAGACCGTGAACCTGGTGGGCGACGACCTGTTCGTGACCAACACCGAACGCCTGCGGCGCGGGATCGAGACCGGCACGGCCAATGCGATCCTGGTCAAGGTCAACCAGATCGGCAGCCTGACGGAGACGCTGGAAGCCGTGGAGACGGCGCACCGCGCCGCCTACAAGGCGGTGATGAGCCACCGGTCCGGCGAGACCGAGGACAGCACCATCGCCGACCTCGCGGTGGCGACGAATTGCGGGCAGATCAAGACGGGCTCGCTGAGCCGGTCGGACCGCATGGCCAAGTACAACCAGTTGATCCGCATCGAGCAGGAACTCGGCGCCGCGGCGCGATATGCCGGGCGTTCCGTGCTTCGCCGCTGAAGTCAGGCCGGCTTTCGGCGGCGTGGGGGCGCCGCCGAGGCCTGTTGACAGCGATTAACAACCTTTCCCTGGACAGGGCGGCTCGGTTCTGATTCCCTGACAGGACGATGACGGGCGGGGGGCTCGAAAGCGTGTCTGATCATTTCATGGCGCCGGAGCGCCGCCCGGGGGTATGGGCGGCAATCGTGCGGACGCTCCGCGGGGCAGTGCTGCCCGTGATGTTCCTGGCGACGGCGGGGTATTTCGTCTGGCACGCCGTGCATGGCGAGCGAGGCCTGATCGCGGCTGAGCAGCGGCAGATCGTGATCGCCGAAGCCCGGGCCGACCTCGATCGTGCGACGCGGGACCTGGAGACGATGGAACGCCGAGTCCACGGCCTGCGTGGCGAACGCCTGGACCGCGATCAGTTGGATGAACGGGCGCGGCAATTGTTGAACATGGTCGGGCCGAACGAGATCGTCGTCCCCTACGGCAACGACCGCCGGCTTTTCTGAAGGCTCAAGCCTCTGGCAGCCGGTGCGGATCGGCGGGTGAGGCCTCCGTCGCCTCCCGCCATCCGCTGCGCGCTCGCATCCCCAGCAACCGCCGCGCATGGCCCAGCAGCCGCGCCGCCATGCCATGCAGCGGCCCCGGCAGCGGGTCCCCGGACCACCAGGGGATGAAGGGGTTGCTGCGGCTATAGGCCCAGATCGAAATCCGGCAGGCAAAACCATCGCTCAGCCCGCGTCGGTGGAAGCCGCTGGTATCGGCGATGATGAGCGTGTTCGGCGCGGCCGCGATCTTCAGCGGCGGGGCGTAGCCCAGCCGGTGCAATTCCGCCTCCGAGATGCGAAGCGAGCCTTCCCCCGTCAGCCGGTCCTGGTGGGCATGGGCGGTGAGCGACACGTGCCGTTCCCACGCCTCCCGCCGCCGGCTGGGGCGGTGGGAGCCGGGGATGTAGGTGAAGCCGGCCTCGCCCGGCGCCACCGGCGTCAGCAGCAGCCAGGATTTGACCGTCGCGTGGAAGGTATCCGCGTGGAAGTGGCTCTGCACATCCGGCGGCGCGTCCCGCACCCCGCTGAAGACGCTCTGCACGAACAGGTAGGGGCGGCGGCGATAGGCGCCGATGAAGGCGTGCAGGCCCAGGTAGCGGGAGCTCAGCAGGGCTTCCCGCGCCACCGGCAGGTCGCGCAGCGCCGCCGGGTCCAGCGGCAATTGCCGCGTCATGGTGGAGCCATCGATGAATTCGCGGCAGGGCGCGCGGTGGGCGAGGATTTCGGCGCGCAGGGCCTCGAACTGCGCCTGGGGCAGGAAATTCGGCTTCACGAGGTAGCCATCCCGCAGGAATGCCTCCCGGTCCTCGGCTGGCACGAGGGCGGCCAGGCGGGCGCGCCGCCAGGTGGCGACGGCGGCGGCGGCGCGGCGGCGCAGAACGTGAAGGCCCCAACGGTTCAGGCGCGGGCTGCCGATCACCGGATTGTCGCGGAAGGATTTCGCCGTTGTCGCGACAGCGAGGGCCTGCAACGGCAGCAGAAGCCTGCGGATCATGGTCAGTCGGGGTCCGGGTGCCTGAACGCCGCGCATCTCGGCCGCGCGTGCCTTCCCGCAACTTACAGTGTCGCCGGGGTACCTGCCAGAAGCACGGCGCGCCACAGTGTTTCAACGGCGAGGCGAGCCGCACCCGCCGCGAAGGAACTGTAACACGGCGCGATGCCAGGTTTCCGGCACGCGCCATTGGCGTGAAACTTGGCGACGGCATGGTGTGTCCACGCCCGGCGATGACCGCCGGCCGATCACAGGAAACAGACCGATGACCCGCTCCATGACCCGCTTCGCCGTCGCCTTCGCCGCCACCGCCGCGATCGGCCTTTCCTTCACCGCTCCGGCCAGCGCCTTGATCACGGGCAACGGCTTGGCGTCCAACGGCTTGGCGTCCAACGCGCTGAACCCGAATGCGCTGAACCCGAATGCGCTGAACCCGAATGCGCTGAACCCGAATGCGCTGAACCCGAATGCGCTGAACCCGAACGCGCTGAACCCGAATGCGCTGAACCCGAATGCGCTGAACCCGAATGCGCTGAACCCGAACGCGCTGAACCCGAATGCGCTGAACCCGAACGGCGTCAAGGAGAACGGTGCCGCGGTCAACGGGGCCGCCCGGCCTGCCACGCAGGGGCCGGGCCTCCTGTCCATCGTGCTGCCCTCCGGCGTCACGCTCGACGTGCTGCGCTGAACGCTCCTGCTTCCCGCCCCGGAAAGCGCCGCCGTCCTGTCCTTCGGGGCAGGGCGGTGAGCCCGTTTCCGGCTTCCTGTCCGGCCCTTTCCCTTCTGGCGGAACGCCGTCTTTAACCCCGGAATAATACTTAACCACAAAGCAGTTAATTCACGTATTGCATTGCAGCATCAACGCTTTTTGCCAACACGTCGTTCTTGCAAGCCCCATCCGGGCCGCGTAGATGCGACTCCAAGGCAAGCCTGAGGAGGACACCGCATGGCCGAGACCGCCGCCCGCGCACCGCGCGGCAAGGGGGCATCGAAGGGGGCCAAGCTTCCCTCGATCGGTAAGGAACAGCTCACCCGCGCCTATCGCGACATGCTGTTGATCCGCCGCTTTGAGGAAAAGGCCGGCCAGCTTTACGGCATGGGGCTCATCGGTGGCTTCTGCCACCTCTATATCGGCCAGGAAGCGGTCGTCGTCGGCATGCAACTCTGCCTGAAGCCGGGCGATCAGGTCATCACCTCCTACCGGGACCATGGCCATATGCTGGCCACCGGCATGGAAGCCCGCGGCGTGATGGCGGAACTCACCGGCCGCATCGGCGGCTATTCCAAGGGCAAGGGCGGGAGCATGCACATGTTCTCCCGCGAGAAGGGCTTCTATGGCGGTCACGGCATCGTGGGCGCGCAGGTCTCGCTGGGCGCCGGCCTGGCCTTCGCGAACTGGTACCGGGACGATGGTGCCGTGGCCGTCACCTATTTCGGCGAGGGTGCCTCCAACCAGGGCCAGGTCTTCGAAAGCCTGAACCTGGCGGCGCTGTTCAAGCTGCCCTGCATCTTCGTGATCGAGAACAACAAATACGGCATGGGCACCAGCGTGGACCGTGCCAGCGCCTCCAAGGACCTGTCGAAGAACGGCAGCCCCTGGGGCATCCCGGGTGAGCAGGTGAACGGCATGGATGTCGTCGCCGTGCGGGAAGCCGGGGAGCGCGCCGTCGCCCACTGCCGTGCCGGCAACGGCCCCTACCTGCTGGAGATGAAGACCTACCGCTACCGCGGCCATTCCATGTCCGACCCGGCCAAGTACCGGACGCGGGAGGAAGTGCAGAAGATGCGGGAGCAGAATGACTGCATCGAGACCGCGCGCAAGCTGCTGCTCGAAGGCTTCGGCGTCGCGGAAGCCGATCTCAAGGTGATCGATGACGAGGTGAAGGCGATCGTGCAGGACAGCGCCGATTTCGCCCAGGCCTCGCCCGAGCCGGATGAGAGCGAGCTCTGGACGGATATCCTGATCGACGACGCCGCCGCCCTGGCGGGAGGCCGCTGAGATGACCCAGATCCTGATGCCCGCGCTGTCGCCGACCATGACGGAAGGCAAGCTCGCCCGCTGGCTGAAGAAGCAGGGCGATACCATCAAGGCCGGCGACGTGATCGCCGAGATCGAGACCGACAAGGCAACCATGGAAGTGGAAGCCGTGGATGAAGGCACGCTGACCGCCATCCTGGTCCCGGAAGGCACGGAGGCCGTCGCCGTGAACACGCCGATCGCCGAATTGAATGGCGGCCTCGGCACCAAGCCCGCCCCGGCCCCGGTTGCCGCGCCGGTCGCGCCCGTTGCGGCGCCGGCCGCCGCATCCGTCCCCGCCCAGGCCAAGGCCCCGGCAGCGGAGAAGGATTGGGGCGCGACCAAGCCCACCACCGTCCGCGAAGCGCTGCGGGATGCGATGGCGGTCGAGATGCGCGCCAGCAAGGACGTGTTCCTGATCGGCGAGGAAGTCGGCCAGTACCAGGGCGCCTACAAGATCAGCCAGGGCCTCCTCGATGAATTTGGCCCGAAGCGTGTCATCGACATGCCGATCACCGAACACGGCTTTACCGGCATGGCGGTCGGCGCGGCGATGACGGGGCTGCGCCCGATCGTCGAGTTCATGACCTTCAACTTCTCCATGCAGGCGATCGACCAGATCGTGAATTCCGCAGCGAAGACGCTCTACATGTCCGGCGGCCAGTTGGGCTGCCCGATCGTCTTCCGTGGCGCCAACGGTGCCGCGAGCCGCGTCGCCGCCCAGCACAGCCAGTGCTATGCCTCCTGGTACGCGCATCTGCCGGGCCTCAAGGTGGTGTCCCCCTGGTCGGCGGCGGATGCCAAGGGCCTGCTGCGCGCCGCGATCCGGGACCCCAACCCCGTCATCTTCCTGGAGAACGAGATCCTCTACGGCCAGACCTTCGAGATGCCGACGGCGGATGATTTCATCCTGCCCATCGGCAAGGCGAAGGTGGAGCGGGAAGGGACGGACGTCACCCTCGTCGGCTTCTCCATCACCGTGGGCCTCGCGATGCAGGCGGCCGAGGCGCTGGCGGCGCAGGGGATCAGTGCCGAGGTCATCAACCTCCGCAGCCTGCGGCCCCTGGATATCGAGACCATCGTGCGGTCCGTGAAGAAGACCAACCGCCTGGTGACGCTGGAGGAGGGCTGGCCCTTCGCCGGCATCGGCGCCGAGGTGGCGATGCAGATCATCGAGAACTGCTTCGATGACCTCGACGCCCCGCCGGCCCGCATCCACGGGCTCGACGTCCCGATGCCCTATGCCGCCAACCTCGAGAAGCTGGCCCTGCCGCGTCTCGAGCAGGTGGTGGAAGCGGCCAAACGCGTGACCTACCGGTAAGGGGAGAGCAGGCCGATGGCGACCAATATCCTGATGCCCGCGCTGTCCCCGACCATGACGGAAGGGACACTCGCGCGCTGGCTGAAGAAGGAAGGCGATACGGTCAAGGCCGGCGACATCATCGCCGAGATCGAGACCGACAAGGCGACGATGGAAGTGGAAGCCGTGGATGAGGGCATCCTCGGCAAGATCGTCGTCGCCGGCGGCACCGCCGCGGTGAAGGTGAATGACGTGATCGCCGTGCTGGTCGAGCCCGGCGAGGACGCGAACGCCGCCCCGGCCGCGAAGCCGGCACCGGCCGCAGCGGCACCTGCCGCTGCCACGGCACCGGTTGCGGCCGCTGTTGTGGCTGCGGTGCCTGCCGCGTCCAGTGACCGCGTCATCGCCTCGCCGCTCGCGCGGCGCATGGCGCAGCAATCGGGGGTCGATCTTTCGGCGGTTGCCGGCACGGGGCCGAATGGCCGGATCGTCAAGGCGGATATCGAGGCAGCCCTCGCCAAGGGTCCGGCCACGAAGCCCGCCCCTGTGGCTGCCCCTGTGGCTGCCCCCATGGCCACCCCCGTGGCCACCCCGGCACCCGTGCCGGTCGCGGCCCCGGTGGCCAAGGCGCCGGCGCCGGTCATCACGGCGCCGCACACCGCCGTGCCGAACAGCCCGATGCGCAAGGTCATCGCGCGCCGCCTGTCGGAATCGAAGCAGACGGTGCCGCATTTCTACGTCTCGATGGATATCGAGATCGACGCGCTGCTGAAGCTCCGCGCCAGCCTGAACGCGACCTCGCCGAAGGATGGCCCGGGCGCCTTCAAGCTTTCGGTCAATGACCTCGTCATCAAGGCCGCCGCCGTCACGCTGCGGCGCTTTCCCGGGGTGAATGCGACCTGGACGGAGGACGCGATCCTCCAATACCACGACGTCGATATTTCGGTCGCTGTCAGCATCCCGGATGGCCTGATCACGCCGATCATCCGGCGGGCTGACCAGCAGGGGCTCGCTTCCATCAGCGGGCAGATGAAGGACCTCGCCGCGCGGGCAAAATCGGGCAAGCTGAAGCCCGAGGACTTCCAGGGCGGCGGCTTCTCAATCTCCAACATGGGCATGTTCGGGGTGAAGGATTTCGCAGCCATCATCAACCCGCCCCAGGCCGGCATCCTCGCCGTCTCGGCTGGCGAACAGCGGCCCGTGGTGAAGGGCGGCGCGCTGGCCATCGCCACGGTGATGACCTGCACGCTGTCCGTCGATCACCGCGTCGTCGATGGCGCGCTGGCGGCGGAATGGATCGCGGCGTTCAAGAAGATCGTCGAGGAGCCGCTGAGCTTGATGCTGTGAGCCTGCTTCTCCGTGACGCCACGCGCGAGGATCTCGCGCTCGTGCTCCACTTCATCCGCGCGTTGGCCGACTACGAAAACCTCTCGCATGAGGTGAAGGCGGATGAGGCGGTACTCGAGAAGTTCCTGTTCGGCGAGCCTCGCCGGGCGGAAGCCCTGATCGCGGAACAGGATGGCAGGCCGGTCGGCTTCGCCGTCTGGTATTACAGCTACTCCACCTTCCTCGGGCGGCCGAGCCTCTATGTCGAGGACGTCTTCGTGGAACCGGTGGCGCGGGGCAGGGGCATCGGCCGCGCGATCTTCGCGCATCTCGCGGCCCGCGCCTTGGCCCAGGGATGCGGGCGGATGGAATGGAGCGTGCTCGACTGGAACGCTCCCTCCATCGCCTTCTACCGATCCATCGGCGCCCGCCCGCGTGAAGGCTGGACGCTGCAGCAATTGACCGGTGAGGCGCTTTCCGCCCTCGCCGCAGCCGGAGGATGACGGCGATGGCCGAGGCATTCGACATCGTGGTGGTGGGCGGCGGGCCGGGCGGCTATGTCGCCGCGATCCGCGCCAGCCAGCTCGGCATGAAGACCGCGATCGTGGAGCGGGAGAATCTCGGCGGTATCTGCCTCAACTGGGGCTGCATCCCGACCAAGGCGCTGCTGCGGGCGAGTGAGATCAACCACCTCCTGCACAACCTCGATGCCTATGGCTTCGCCGCCGACAACATCCGGTTTGATTTCGCCAAGGTCATCAAGCGCAGCCGTGCCGTGGCCGGGCAGCTTTCCGGCGGCATCAAGCACCTGATGAAGAAGAACAAGGTTTCGGTATTTGACGGCCAGGGCAAGCTGGCCGGGGCTGGCAAGGTCAGCGTGACGAAGGACGGCAAGGCGGTTGCCGAAATCTCGGGAAAACACATCATCCTCGCCACCGGCGCCCGCGCCCGTGTCCTGCCGGGGATGGAGCCGGACGGCAAGCTGATCTGGACCTACCGGGAGGCGATGACGCCGGCTGCGCTGCCGAAGAAGCTCATCGTCATGGGCTCCGGCGCCATCGGCTCCGAATTCGCCAGCTTCTACCTGAACATGGGCGCCGAGGTCACGCTGATCGAGGTGATGGACCGCGTCCTGCCGGTGGAGGACGCGGAGATTTCCGCCTTCGTCCACAAGGCCTTCACCAAGCAGGGCATGACGGTGCTGACAGGTGCCCGCGTGCAGGGCATCCGCAAGGGTGCGAACAGCGTCACCGCCGTGGTCGAGGCCGCTGGCAAGGTGCAGGACATCACCGCGGATTGCCTGATTTCCGCCGTCGGCATCGTCGGCAATGTGGAAGAGCTCGGCCTCGAAGGCACGAAGATCCAGGTGGACCGCACGCATGTGCTGACCGACGCCTTCGGCCGCACGGGCGAGCCCGGCGTCTATGCCATCGGCGACCTCACCGGCCCGCCCTGGCTCGCCCACAAGGCGTCCCATGAGGCGATCATCACGGTGGAGGCGATTGCCGGCCTGCATCCGCATGCGATGGACGTGCTGAACATCCCGGGCTGCACCTATTGCCGCCCGCAGGCCGCCAGCGTCGGCCTGACGGAAGCCAAGGCCCGCGAACTCGGGCACGAGGTCAGGGTCGGCCGCTTCCCCTTCATCGGCAATGGCAAGGCCATTGCGATGGGGGAGCCGGAGGGGCTGGTGAAGACGGTGTTCGATGCCAAGACCGGCGAGTTGCTCGGCGCGCATATGGTCGGGCCCGAGGTGACGGAGATGATCCAGGGCTACACCATCGCCCGCACGTTGGAGACGACCGAGGTTGACCTGATGCACACGGTCTTCCCCCACCCCACGATC
>CANJXD010000200.1 GCA_947478535.1 Acetobacteraceae bacterium | reverse complement strand
CGCACCCGCGAGGCCGTCGTGACATTCGTCCAGCCAGACCCGGCACGGCCGCCGGTCAGCTTCCTTGTCCCTGAGCAATACGGGCCGAGGGTCGGGACACGAGCCTAAATTACGAACCCGGGTGTATCAAAGTCGTTGACACGTTCCGTGCGGCAACAACTATGGCGGGATGCCGAAGCACCGGATATTACTGCGCCACTTCGCCCGACCGACTGGGCCCCCCTTCGGGAGCGAGACTGAACCATGCTTCCAGCAGAGTTTCCGGACCGCCGGATGGCGCCGACCGCACCCACGCTCGTCACCGACCAGCCCTATCGCCGGCAACGGATCCGCCCGCTGGAGCCGCTTTGGGTTGCCGCCAGGAAGCTCGGCGCCGCCTGGTCGCTGGCGCTGGGCGCCGGCCGCGTGCTGCTGCAGGACCAGCGGGAACGCCGCGCCGGCCCCGCGGCGCGGCTGTACCACGCCGCGCCCGGGGTGGCGGCGGGCGGCGGGGCGTCGCTGGCGCTCTACGCGCATTATTCCGCGCATGGCGGCATCAGCGAGATGGTGCTGCACCAGCTGCGCGACTATGTGCGCCTCGGCTTCCGCGTCGTCTTCGTCTCCTCCGCCGAAAGCCTCGACGCGGCCTCCTGGCAGGCGGTCTGCGGCATTGCCGAGCTGGTGCTGCATCGGCGCAACCACGGCTTCGACTTCGGCGCCTGGTCCGACGCGTTGGCGGTTGCCACCCAGGCGGCCGAGCCGCTGGCGGAGTTGCTGCTGGTGAATGATTCGGTGCTGGGGCCGCTGCACCCGCTGGACCAGCCGCTGGCAAGCCTGCGCGCGGCCGGCGATGGGCTGTTCGGCCTGACGGACAGCGTGCAGCACGCGCCGCACCTGCAAAGCTACTTCCTGCTGGCCCGCGGCAGCGGCGCCATCGCCGATGTGCTCGCCTTCCTGCGGCGGGTGCCATTGAGCGCCAGCAAGCACCGCATGGTGCGCCGCGGCGAGATTGCGCTGTCCTGCTTCGCCCGGGCGCGCGGGCATCGGGTGGCGGCGCTGTGGGGCTATGCGGCGCTGGAGAACGCCATGGTGGCGTCGGAGGAAGCCCGGGCCGGCCTGCTGGCCGCGCTGCCCTCGCTGGCGCAGCACCCCCCGCCCGGCGTGGCGGCGCTGCGCCGCGCGCTGCTGGACCTGCCGCTCAACCCCGTGCACCACTTCGCCGCCCTGCTGGTGCACCAGGCCGGGTTCCCGTTCCTGAAGACCGAGCTGGTGCTGCGCAACCCCGTCCGCCTGCCGGAAGCGGCCGACTGGCCGGCATTGGTGCCGGCCGCCTCGCCCACGCCGCTGGCGCTGCTGGCCGACCACCTGGCGGGGCTGCGGCCGCGGCCGGCCGCCACCCCCGCCCCGGCTGCCCTGACCCCTGCCGAGCCTGCGCTGCCGCTGCGGGTGCTGGACGCCGCCTGGGCCAGGGCACGCCAGGCCGAGCCGCCGGCGGCACCGGCGGTCGCGCTGGTGTCGGCCGCAGCGCTGCGGGCGGCGCTGGCCGGGCCGGTGGTGGTGGCCTTCAGCCACGACGACTACGCGGTGAACTGTGGCGGCGTGCAGAACGTGCTGGCGGCCGAGGAACGCGCCTTCGCCGCCGCCGGCATCGGCTACCTGCACCTGGCCCCGCTGGTTTCCCGCCACGCCCTGGCCGACCCGGCGGAGGTGACGCTGCTGCGGCTGCGCAGCAACGGCACGGCGCTGGGTGCGGTGCCGGTGGCCACGCTGCGGGCCGCCCTGGCCGAGGCCGGCGTGCAGGGCCAGGTCCGGGCGGTGGTGGTGCATCACCTGGCCGGCCATGCGCCGGAGCAGGTGCTGGCGCTGCTGCGGGCCGCGCGGGCGGGCCAGCCGCTGTTCTGGCTGCACGACTATGCCTCGCTCTGCGTCAGCCCGCCGATGCTGCGCAACGACCTAGTCTTCTGCGGCGCCCCGCCCGAAGGCAGCGCCGCCTGCGGCATCTGCGCCCACGGCCCGGCGCGCGGCCGGCACCTGGCGCGAATGCGCAGCTTCCTCGGCGCCGCCCGGCCGCAGCTGCTGGCGCCGTCGCCGCTGGCGCTGGCGTTCTGGCAGCGGCATGGCGGCGATGCCGGGCTGCCCGCGGCGGTGCTGCCCCCTGCCCGGCTGGCCGCCGCCGCCCTGCCGCTGCCGCCGCGCGCGCCCGGCCGCCGGCTGCGCGTGGCGCATCTCGGCACGCGCGACTACCACAAGGGCTGGCAGGTCTTCGCCGACCTGGCGGAGCGTTGCGCGGCCGACCCGCGCTACCTGTTCCTGCAACTGGGCCTGGACCACGGCCCGCCGCTGCCGCCGGGGCTGCGCTGCGTGCCGGTGCAGCCCGGCGCCGCCTCCACCATGGCCGAGGCGGTGGCGGCGCATGAGGTGGACATCGTCGTCAACTGGTCGCTCTGCCACGAGACCTTCTCCTTCACCGTGCACGAGGCCATGGCGGGTGGCGCCTTCGTGCTGGTCAGGGCGGCGGGCGGCAATCTCTGGCCCGCGGTGCAGGCCCATGCGCCGGAACGCGGCCTGGCGCTGGACACGGCGGCGGAGCTGCTGGCGCTGTTCGCCGGCGACCGGCTGCCCGCGCTGCTGGCGGCGCGGCCGCCGGTGCGGCGCCAGCTGCAGCTGGGCGGCGGCAGCGCCGAATGGCTGCTCGGCCAGGCCGCGCCACTGGAGGCCCGGCATGGCTGAGGCGACGGTGCATTGCTTCACCTCGGCGTCCTTCGCCTATCTGGACCGGGCGCGGGTGCTGGCAGAAAGCCTGCGCCGGCACCACCCGGAATGGACGCTCTGGCTCTGCCTGGTGGACCGGGCGCCGCCCGGCTTCGCCTTCGACCCCGCCGCCGAGCCCTTCGACCACGTGGTGCCGGTGGAGGCGCTGGGCATAGCCGACCTGGCGCGCTGGATGTTCGGCCACGACGTGGTCGAGCTCTGCACCGCGGTGAAGGGGCCGATGCTGCTGCACCTGCTGCAGGCCGGCGCGGAAAAGGTGGTCTACCTCGACCCCGATATCGCCGTGTTCGCGCGGCTGGAGGCGATCCCGGGCCTGCTGGAGGCGCATGACGTGGTGCTGACGCCGCATCTGCTGGCGCCGGAGGCAAGCCCGGCCGCGATCCTCGACAACGAGATCGGCGCCCTGAAGCACGGCATCTACAACCTTGGCTTCCTCGCCGTCGCCGCCTCGGCCGAGGGCTGGCGCTTCGCCCGCTGGTGGCGCGACCGGCTGCTGGAATACTGCGTCGACGACATTCCCGCCGGGCTGTTCACCGACCAGCGCTGGTGCGACCACGTGCCGGTCTTCTTCCCCGGCGCCGGCATCTGGCGCGACCCCGGCTGCAACGTGGCCAGCTGGAACCTGGCGCATCGCCCGCTGGCGATCGGCACCGATGGCGTGATCCGCGCCGCCGGCCGGCCGCTGCGCTTCTTCCACTTCACCAAATTCGCCGGCATCGGCCGGCTGATGCTGGAACGCCAGTCGGGCACCGATACCGCGCTGCACGAGATCATGGCCTGGTACGCGCAGCGGCTGGCGGCGCTGGCGCCGGCGGGGCTGCCGCCGGGCTGGTGGGCCTTCGGCCACTACGCCGATGGCCAGCCCATTCCCCGCGCGCATCGGCGCCGCTACCGCGCCGACGCGGCGCTGCGGGCCCGCCTGCCGGACCCCTTCGCGGCGGGCAGCGCCGGCTTCGCCGCCCAGGCGGAGCGCGGCTGAGCGTGCCGGCCCCGCGTATCGCCGTGCTGGGCAGCTGCGTCAGCCGCGACGTCTGGACCCTGGCCGGGCCGCCGGGCACCAGGCCGGCGCTGTATGTCGACCGCAGCTCGCTGGCCAGCCTCACCCTGGCGCCCGGCGTGGCCAATTCGCTGGCCGGGTTGCTGCCGGCCGCGCCGCGCGGCTGGCACCGGGCGGAGCTGGCCAAGGATACGCTGGCGCAGCTCCGCGACCTGCGGCCCGAGGCATTGCTGCTGGACTTCATAGACGAGCGCTTCGACCTGCTGGCCTGCGGCGCCGTGCTGGTGAACGAGAGCCTGGAGATGCAGCAGAGCGGCCTGCTGGCGCAACCGCCGCTGAACGCCGCCCGTCGGTTGCCCCGCCTGGGCGAGGAGGCCTGGCAGCTCTGGCTGGCCGGGTTGCAGCGCTGGCGCCAGGCCATGGCGGAAGCGCCGCTGATCGGCTGCCGCCTGCTGCTGCATGCCTGCCAATGGGCCGAGGCGATGCAGACCGCCGAGGGCTGCGAGCCGATGCCCGACGACTGCCAGATCCTGCCTGGCCAAGTGGTCTCCCGCGCCGCGCACAACGCGCTGCTGCGGCGCATGCAGGCCAGCTTCATGGCGGCGTTTCCGCAGGCCACCCTGCTGGCACCGCCGGCCGCGCTGCGGGTGGCGGATGCGGCGCATCGCTGGGGGCCGGCGCCGTTCCACTTCATCACCCCCTACTATCAAGCCTTGGCGGAACAGGCGGCCGCGGCCGCCTGCCGTTGTGGGAGGCCATATGACGCCGCTTCCCGCGCTGATAGCGAGCCTGTGGCTGCTGGCCCTGGCCCTGGCGCTGGGCGCGCCGGGCTATCTCTCGCTGGATTCCGTGGTGCAATTGATGGAAGGCCGCAGCGGCGCCTATGCCGGGGCGAACCCACCGCTGATGTCGGCCCTGCTCGGCTGGTTCGATGCGGTGGTACCGGGCACTGCGCTTTACCTGCCCTTCGCCTCCGCGCTGTTCTACCTGCCCCTGATGGCGCTGGCTGGCGGGGTTGGCCGGCGAGGCGCCGGGCAATGGGTCTGCGCCGTACTGCTGCCCTGCGTGCTGGCAACGCCGCTGCTGCTCATCTACCAGGGCATCGTCTGGAAGGACGTGCTGTTCGCCAATCTTGCCGTCGGCTGCTTCACCTGCCTGGCCTTGGCGGACCGCCCCGGCGCTTCCCCCACGCGGCGGCTTGGCCTGCTGGCGGCGGCCGCACTGACGGCGGCACTGGCTGCCGGAGTGCGGCAGAGTGGCCTGGTGGTACCGCTGTGCGGCGCGCTGGCCGTGGCGGTGGTAGCTGCACGCCAGGGCCGGGCGCCGGGGCGCGGCCTGGGCGGTGCTGGCGCTGGGCCTTTCCCTGGCCGCGCAGCAGTTGGTACGAGCCACCGCGGTGCAGCCCATCGGCAGCGGCACGGCCTGGGGGCTGCACCGCTACGATATCGCCGGCATGGTGGCGCATGGCGCGCCATTGCCCGACCTGCCGGGCCTTTCGGCGACAGAGGCAGCGCCGCTGCGCGAGGGATTGGCGCAATATTATTCCCCCACCCGCGTGGATACGCTAGCCGGCTGGCCAGACTGGCGGAACTTCATGAGCGGCGGCGAGGCGACGCGGACCTGGTGGGCCATGCTGCGCGCCTCCCCGTTGGCTTGGTTGCAGCATCGCGCGGCGGTGTTCCGCTGGATGCTGCTGCCGCCGGATGTCCGGCAATGCCTGCCGGTTCACCTGGGCGTGGAAGGGCCGCCGGCGGCGCTGGCCACGCTGGGCCTGGTGGCCGGCACCCGGCCGCAGGACCAGGCGATGTACGCTTATGCCCAGACATGGTTCGGCACGCCACTATTCCTGAACCTCAGCTGGCTGGCGGCGGCGGCACTGTTGTTCGCGGTGCTGCTGCGGCGGCGCTGCCGGGCACCGGGCGATATCGCCCTGGCGGGGCTGCTGCTGGCCGCCTTCGGCTTCACCGCCAGCTTCGCCGTCATCGGCCTCGCCTGCGACGTGCGCTACCTGTTCATGCTGCCGGCCGCCGTCTGCGCCGCCCTGGCGCATCTGTCGCGGCCAACCGCGGAGGCAACGCATGCCGGCGATTGAGCAGGCCGGGGTATGGCTGGTGGTGCCGTGCCACCGGGTTGCGGCGCATGTCCTGGGCGTGCTGGCCGCCGTGCCGCCCTGGGTGGAAGGCATTCTGTGCGTGGACGACGCCTGCCCCGAGGGCAGCGGCCGGCTGATTGCCGCTCAATGCCCCGACCCACGGGTGAAGGTCATCACCCTGGCGGAAAACCGCGGGGTGGGCGGTGCCGTGCTAGCGGGCTACGCGGCGGCGTTGGCGGCGGGGGCCCGGGTCATCGTCAAGGTGGATGGCGACGGGCAGATGGACCTGGGGCAGTTGGCGCGCCTCGTCGCGCCAATCCTGCTGGGGCGGGCCGACTACACCAAGGGCAACCGCTTCACCCGGGCCCGGCATCTCTCGCCGATGCCCGGCATTCGCCTGCTGGGCAACACGCTGCTGAGCTTCGGCGCCAAGTTCGCCAGCGGCTACTGGGACGTCTTCGACCCGACCAACGGCTTCACCGCCATCGAGGCCATGGTGGCGCGGGAGGTGCTGCAACGCCCGCTGGCGCAGCGCTACTTCTTCGAGACCGACCTGCTGTGCCAGCTGGGCAGCCTGCACGCCGTGGTGCGCGACGTGCCGATGCCCGCCCGCTATGCCGAGGAGCGGTCCGGCCTGCGCATCCGCGACACGCTGTGGCCCTTCGCCACCGGGCTGCTGCGCCATGCCGGGCGCCGGCTGCTGCGCCAGTACCTGGTGGTGGACCTGCCGCCGGCCACGCTCGAGTTCCTGCTGGGCCTGGCCCTGCTGGGCTGGGGCATCGGCTATGGCCTGGCCCAGCGCAGTGCCGACCCCTCCGGCGGCGCGGCTTCGGCCGGCATCGTCATGGCCGCGGCCCTGCCCATCATCATCGGCACGCAGCTGCTGCTGCACGCCCTGCAGCACGACCTGCGCGCCATGCCGACCGAACCGCTGCATCCCTCGCTGCGCGCGGTGGCGGCGCTGGAGCGGCAGTTGCAGCGCCAACCGCCGGCTTAGGGCGCGGCAGCCGGCCCGGGCATCGCCGCCCAGCTCGGCCACTGCTCCAGCTCCAGGCCGGCAAGCGCCGGCACCTCGCGCAGGTCGGGCAGGAAGGCCTGCCGCAGCAGGGCGATATCCGCCTCGGTCGGGCCGGCCAGCCCGGCGCCCAGGTTCTCCTGCTTCGGGGCCATGGCCGGAAAGGGCTCCAGCCCCAGGAAAGTGGCGATGCGGTGCAGGCAGCCGGCGTGGTCCTGCCGCAGCCGGGCCGCGTCCAGGCACAGCACCTGGCGGGCCGGGAACAGCGCCAGCGCGCGGCGCAGTTGCGGCGCGTAGAAGCCGCGCTCCACGTAGCTGAACACGCGCCAGGCGGGCGCCAGCGGCGCGCCGGCGGGCAGCCGCCGGCGGCCCTCGCGGATCGCCGCGGCAAAGGGCAGGGTCTCGGCGCCGCGCTGGTACTCCATGGCCCAGTGCGAGAAGGCGCGCTCCACCGGGTCCCGCAGCAGCAGCAGCAGCCGCGCTGCGGGGTTGTAGCGCTGGATGCGTTCCAGCGCCGGCGGCCAGAAGCTGTAGATCGGCGTGGCGTCGAAGCGCAGCGCGCCAGGGCGGCTGCCGTGGTACCAGCTGTCCAGCGCGGCGTAGTCGGGTGCCTGCCAATCTTGGCCTTCGTCGTCGAAGAAGTGCGGCTCCTTGTGCTGCGGCGCGGCGAGTTGCGGATGCGCCGCCAGGTCGCTGCTCAGGCTGGTGGTGCCGGCCTTCTGCATGCCGGCCAGGAACAGGCCCACCTTGGCGCCCCCAGCAGCACCGCGCTGCGCCACCAACGCCGGCGCCGAAAGCCGGGCGGCCGCCTGCATCTCCGCCAGCGCCGTGGCAAAGGCCCGGCGCTCCGCCAAGGGGTCGGCCGGCCTGGCGGCGTCATACGGCGAGGTGAGGCGCTGGAAGCGGAACTCGGCCGCCAGCGCCGGGCGCATCGCCGCCGCCAGCCGCCCCAACTCGGTGCCGAGCGCATCCAGCTGGCGGTGCGCGGCGGCGTCATCCGCAACCTCCAGCTGCTGCAAGGCGGCGAACAGGTCGGCCAGCGGCGCGGCGATATCGGGGTCGAAGCCGGCCGCGCGGGTGCCGGCATGGTGGCGCAATTCCGGCCGCAGCGCGGTGCCGAGCGCCGCCGCATCCATCGGCGGGGCCAGGTCGGCGATCAGGCGGTGCAGCCGCCGGGCGGCGCCCTGCCAGTCCCGCAGCGCCGCGTCGTAGCCCACCACCACGCGCGGCAGGTCGCGGGTGTCGCGCTCGGCCTCCAGCATGTGCTGCGCCCACAGCAGGCCGGCATAGCCGGCGGAGAGCTGGTTGCGGGCGGCGAGCGACAGCACCACGTCCTGCGGGTTGCGCAGCACCAGCACCACGCGCGGCACGGCGCCCACCGCCCGCAGCAGGTCGCGGTACAGCGGCACCATGCGGCAGATGCGCGGGTCCTTCAGCACATAGCAGCGGGCATCGCCGAAATTCCGCGCCAGGGCGGCGCCGGCCTGCGCGACGAAGCCTGCGGTATCCTGCCCCGCGAGGTCCAGCGGCCAGGGTGCCAGCCAGGACCCGTCGGCGGCCTGCAGCAGCGCGTTGTTCGCCTGCACCACCGCGGCGGGTTCCCAGTAGCCATCCGGGTTGTCATCGGCCGGCGGGTTCGGCTCCCGCGGCGGCGTGGCCCCCAGCAGCGACAGGAAGCGGGCCATGGCGGAGGTGCCGCCACGATGCATGCCCAGGACCAGCACCGCCACCGGCCGCGCGGCGCCGGGCGCCTCGGGCCCGCGGGGCGGCGCCCCGGCGCCGGATGTCATGCGAACAGCGTGCGGTACAAGGGAAGCGTTCCGGTTTCGGGTGAAGGCCACCCGGCAAGCACTTGGCCCGCATCATGCTGCCGACAAGGGGATTGGGGAAGCCAGCGCGACGCAGCCGGGCCAGCCGGGCGCCGCGTCGACGGATACCCGGACGGCCTGCTCCGGACTCTGCCGCGCCGGGAGAAGGAGTGGCGCCGCCAGGTGGCGCACAGCATGATATTCGGCACGGCGGAACGTGTCAACGACTTTGATACACCGGGTTTCGTAATTTAAGCTCGTGTCCCGACCCTCGGCCGGTATTGCTCAGGGACAAGGAAGACGACCGGCGGCCGTGCCGGCTCCGTCCGGATGAACGCCATGACGGTTTCGCGGGTGCGCCCGGTAGGAGAACGTGACGGTATCCAGCGGAAGCGGCCGCGGTGCGTGGAGCAAAGGGCGGCGGAGGCTGCGATCGCCTGAAACGTTGCCGGCGGGTGGGCGCGAGACGTCATGACGGTTTCATCCGAACCGGATCCGGCCATTCAGTCCGGCTTCTTCAGCGTCGGCGGGTTGATCCATGCCGCCGTTGGTTTGGCGGGCGGGACGGGCGGTTTTTTGACGAAACGTTCCGGGTTTTCGCGGAACGCGCGGTCGAGCGTGACCTGGCGGGCGGCGTGAACCGCATCGACCTGGCCATAATGCACCTGGTTCGGGGTCATCAACCCGATCCCGGCGTGGCGATGGTTCCGGTTGTACCAGTCGAAGAACGCCCGGCAGAAGCTTCTGGCGTCCTCGATGCAGCCGAAGCGTTTGGGAAAGCGCGGCTGATATTT
>CANJXD010000199.1 GCA_947478535.1 Acetobacteraceae bacterium | reverse complement strand
GCAGACGGCGACAGGGCGGGGGCGGATCATCGGGCGCGTGGCGGCGGGCCTGGCGGTGATGGCGGCGCTCGCGCTGCTGCCGCAGCTTGCCACCTCCCCCGCCGGCGCCACCACGGCCGCGGAAGCCGGCACCGAGCCCTGGTCCGCCGCCCGCGTCGAGGCATTGCGCGCGGAAGGCCGCCCCATCTTCCTCAATGTCACCGCCGCCTGGTGCATTTCCTGCCAGGTGAATGAACGCGTGGCGCTGCGGACCGGCGCGGTGCGGGACGCCTTCGCCGCGCGCGGCATCGCCTATCTCAAGGCGGATTGGACGCGTGGCGATCCCGCCATCACCGCCCTGCTGCGCGACCAGGGGCGGGAAGGCGTGCCGCTGTATCTGTACTGGGCGCCGGGCGCCGCCGCGCCGGTCGAACTGCCGCAGATCCTCACCGAGGGGATCGTGTTGCAGGCGCTGGCGGCCTCGGGGGCTTTGTAAAGCTTCTGTTCACGAGACAGGTGCAGCGTGGCGGCCATGAAGCATGCGCTGCTGCTGGCCCTGCTGGTGCCGTTTTCCGTCCCCGCCGGCGCGCAGGAACCGCCTTCCTGCACGCCAGCGCGCGCGGGGGCCGTTGCCTGCCTGTCCGGCAAGCTCTGCGAATGTCGCTTCGAGCGGGGCGGCAGCATCACCGGCACGCGGGACGGCCATCGCTGGGATTGCGGGGTGCTCCGCCCCAGCTGCGGGGAGGCACTGGCGCCCCCGGGGATCACTGCTCCCGGGATGAGCTACCCGATGGGGCCCCAGATGGGCCCGATCGTCGTGCAGCCGCAGGTGCCCTGGCGGCGGTAGCGAGGCACTCCGCCGGAGCGCCTCTTTCGCGGCCTATTTCCGCCCGCGCGGCGCCGGCGCTGCGGCGGCCTCCGGCGCCAGGTCTTCCTCCAGCACCGCGATGGTGACGGCGTAGGACACCTCGCCCTCCTCATCGTCACGATGCACCGTGCCGATGACTTCCCCTTCCACCGCCACTTCGACGGTCAGGCCCGCCCGCGCCGGGGCGATGAGGGAAATCCGCTCGGAGCCCAGCAGACGACGCAGATAGGCCTGCACGCGGGTGATTTCGGACGGCTTCATCCGGTCGATACTCCGATCTCTGGAAACAGGGCGGCCCCTATGCACCCGCCGCCGCGCGCGGTCGAGGGTGGGGGGCCAGGAAACACTTCAGGGCTTGCCGGTCATCTTCGCGAAGACCATGCGGTCCCGGTTTTCCTGCATCAGCATGGTGAAGCCGGTGATGGTGTCGAGCCCAAGGCCGCGCGGCAGGCCGGTATCGGGGTCCGCCTCGATGGCGCCATAGGCCGCGCCCGTCATCTTCTCCCACTTCCCCGCGGGCTTCTTGACCTCGACATTGGCGACCGTCGCCTTCAGCACCAGGCGCACGATCGCCTCCTTCGGCGACCGCGGCTTGGTCAGGCTCGGCATGCCGGCAATCATCTGCCAGCCATTGGCCAGCGCCCAGGCGGTCAGGGCTTCCTTGTCCATGGGCGTTGATCCTTGTTGCTGCTGGCCCGCTATGGCCCCCGGCCGGGCACCTGGCAAATGGCGCGGCTGGCAAATCGCGCGGCTTCAATCCGCGCGGATGTTTCCCTGCCGCACCACATCCCGCCAGCGCGTGCGTTCCGCGCTGACCAGCGCCGCGTAATCCGCCGGCGGCCCGCCGCGCGCCTGGGTGCCGCGCTCCGCCAATTGCCGCACGAAGCCCGGGTCCGCCAGCGCGGCGCGGGCGGCGTCGGCCATCCGCCCGATCACGGCGTCCGAGGCCGTACGATGCGCGTGCAGCCCGAACCAGGCTTCCGATTCGAATCCGGCCAGGCCGAATTCATCCCCGAGCTCGGACAGCGCAGGCACATTCGGCAGGTCCGGCAGCCTTTCCTTCGAGGTCACCGCCAGTGCCAGGACCGTGCCCGCGCGGATCTGCGGCAGCGCCGTCGGCAGGTTGTCGATGAAGGTATCGACCTCGCCCCCCATCACCGCCGCCATCCCCGGCCCTGCGCCGCGATAGGGCACATGCTGCAAGGGCGCGCGCGCCAACTGCGCGATCAACTCCCCCGTCAGATGCGTGGAAGTGCCATTCCCGGCGGAGGCGAAGGTGCGGATCATCGGCCGCGCCCGCGCATCCCGCAGCAGGGCGCGCACATCGCCGCCGGGCACGTTGCGGGCATTCGCCACCCAGACATTCGGCACAGTCACCACCAGCGTCACGGCGCGGAAATCCCGCTCGGGATCATAGGGCAGGCTGGGGAACAGCGCCGGGCCGATGGCGTGGGAGGCGATCTGGGACAGGAACAGCGCATGGTCATCCGGCTCCCGCGCAAAGCGGCCGGCGGCCGTCGTGCTACCGGCGCCGGGTTGGTTTTCCACCACCACGGCACGGCCGATCCTCTCCCGCATCGCGCCGGCCAGCATCCGCGCCACGACATCGGTGGTGCCGCCCGGCGGGAAGGGCACGATCAACCGCAGGTCCCGCTGCGGCCAGGGCGCCTGCGCCCGCACCACGCCCGGCGCCGCCAGCAGCGCCGAGGCACCGAGCAGCACCCGGCGCCCAAGGGTGACCTGATCCATGGAGGCTCTCCCGCTGATTGTTCCGGCGATGCTGGCGCGGCGTCGCGCCGCTGTCGAGGCTTTCGGCGGCGCCGCCTCGCCGATACCCTGCGCCGCGACGCCCGAGGACACCGCCATGACCCTGCATCCCACCGACCACCCCCCGCACGATGTCGGCGGCCGCTTCGACGGCCCCGTGCTGCGGCAGGAGCATGACGCCGCGCATTGGGAGAAGGAGGCGGATGCCATGCGCATGCTGCTGGCCGACGGCAAGCGGCGCCTGTTCACCACCGATGAAAGCCGGCGCGTGCAGGAACAGCTGGACGACGCGACCTATTGGGCAATGCCCTATTACGAGCGCTGGATCCTCGCCTTCTCCACCCTGCTGCTGGAAAAGGGCACCGTCAGCGCGGCGGAGCTGGACGCCGAGGAAGCCCGGCTGCGCGCCGAGGGGCTCGACCGCGTCGACGGCGAGGCCGCCGGCCATGAGCATGATGACCACGATCATGACCATGATGACCACGACCATGATCATGACGATGATCATCCCTACCAGGAGGATCACGATGCGGCGGAGACCACCCTCTCCCCGCTGCGCCTGCGCGGCATGGCCGTGCGCAACCTGGTGCTCGCGAAGGGCGTGCTGACGGCCGCGGAAATTCGCGCCGAGATCGAACGCATGGATGCCCGCGGCCCCGAGAACGGCGCATCCGTGGTCGCCCGCGCCTGGGTGGACCCGGCCTTCGCCGCGCGGCTCGCGGCGGATGCGCCGGCGGCGGTCCAGGAACTCGGGCTCGATGCGGCGGGCACGAAGCTGGCGGCATTGTTCAACACGGCGTCGCGGCATCACCTCGTCGTCTGCACGCTGTGTTCCTGCTACCCCCGCACCATCATCGGCCGCCCGCCCGCCTGGTACAAAAGCCGCGCCTATCGCGCCCGCGCAGTACGGGACCCCCGTGGCATCCTGCGCGAGTTCGGGACCGAATTGCCGGCGGGCGTCGAACTCCGCGTGCACGACAGCAACGCGGAGCTCCGCTATCTCGTCATCCCCGCGCGCCCCGCCGGCACCGAAGGCTGGGACGAGGCGCGGCTCGCCACCCTGGTGACGCGGGACAGCATGATCGGTGTGACAGAGGCGATGGCGCCTTAGGAAAACTGGGCCGGGATCATCCCGGCCGCCCTACGCCTTCGATGAAGGCGCGCCCCGAAGTGCCGCGCCCAGCTGCCGCATCCAGCTTGCCTGCACCGCCAGCATCGAGGCCAGCGCATTGCCGCGATAGAGGCCCTCGGGGTCCTCGACGCCGATCGCCACCGGGCGTGTCTCGAACGGGACATAGGTGCCGAACAGGCGATCCCAGATCACCAGCGTGCCGAAGTTGCGGTCATGGTGCCGCGCTTCCACGGAATGGTGCAGCTCATGCGCCCGCGGCCCGAAGACGCAAAACTTCTCGATCGCCGGAAGCCCCGGCATCCGGGAATGCGAGTACAGCGTCTGCGCGTTCATGCAGAGCGCCGCGAACAGGATCGCTTCCGGCGGGAAGCCCAGCAGCGCCGGCACCACCATGCGCAGCAGCCCCTCCAGCGCCAGGTCCAGCGGATGGCCGCGAAAGGCAGTCGCGACGGTCAGCTCATCCGCCGCGTGATGGAAGGCGTGCAGCGGCCAGAACAGCGCCGTGTGCATCATCCGATGCGACCAGTAGCCGACGAAACTCACGACGATCACCGCGAGCGGCGCGGCGGCCCAGAACGGCAGCGACGCCGCGATCGGCAGCAGCGCGAGCGAGGGAATCAGCCCGGCCACGAGGCCGAAGGTGCCGAAGGTCGCGACCGCCACGACCAGCTGGTCGGCGCGCGTCAGGCCGAGCACCAGGCACCAGAGATCCGTCTTCCCGCTGTCGCTGTCGCCGAGCAGGATGCGGGCCGAACTGTCGTGCCAGCCGACGACCAGCATCTCCGCCGTCATCATCCCCGCGAAGAGCAGGATCGAGAGCAGCTCGCCGGGCGAGACATGCGGCGCTGCCAGCAGCGCGAGGTCCAGAGGCTCGCCATGCAGCGCCGCGCGGCCGAGCGCCATGAGCAGCTTCAGGCCGATGACGAGGGCAAGCGCGACAGCCGCCAGCAGCAGCGCGGCACCGATGTTGCGCACGAGGCGCGGCGTGGTTGCAGTCATGTCGGTCACTCCCGGTCGGCATGCGAACGGGGCGCCCGGGTCAGTCCCGAGGCGCCCCGTCCAGCCATGTCATGAAGATCAGGCCAGGGTCGCGGCGAGCGTGATCTTGGCGGGGGCCAGCTGCTCCGCGGCGGGCTGCGCGGAATTGAGCGCCATGACGCCCGGGATGGCGGCGGCGAAGATGGCGGCGGCGAGGATGAAACCCTTGAACATGATGATCTCCTGTTTTTCTGCGGTGTTGCCGACATCAGCGCCGGCAAGACACGTTATCCAGGAGTGACGTTTCATACCGGTGTCGCGGCGCGCGGCGGCACATTTCAGTTGTTGCGCCGCCGCGCGGCATTGTTTCCGTGCGGCGTCAGGGCTGAAATCCAGCCCCTTGTTGCGCCGGTTCCTATTGCGCCGCTTGGGGCAGCGCGAAGCGCGCCGTCAGTTCGCGCTCGACATAGGCCAGGCTTTCGACATCGGCGAATTTCATGTCGAGGTCGAACAAATTCGCCCGATGCGCGCTCGGGCTGCGATCGCCGCAGGCATCCTCCACCAGCACGGTGCGGAAGTTATGCGAGAAGGCGTCCATCGCCCCGGCCCGCACACAGCCGCTGGTGCTGATGCCGCAGATGATGACGGTATCGACCTCGTCGTAGCGAAGGAAAGCTTCGAGCGGCGTGGCAAAGAAGCAACTCGGCTTGTTCTTCATCACCACCCGGTCCTGCTCCCGCGGGGCGTAGGCCTCGGGCCATTCATCGGCGCGGGGATCGCGGCTGTACTGATAATCCCCGGCCGTGCCGAGCTTCAGGTTCCAGATGCCGCGATAGCTCGGATGCGTGCGGTCATCCCGCCGGGAATAATAGATCGGCAGGTCAAGCCGCCGGAACAGCGCCGTCAGCCGTGTCAGCGCATCCCGCAATTCCGGCATGTCCCGCCCGCATTGGGAATAGGCGGGATCGACGAACATGTAGGTGGTGTCGATGTTCAGCAGCGCCGGCCGGCGGCCGATACCGATGCGCCGCGCGAAGCCGCCCTTGCGGTAGGTCTCCAGTTCCTCATCCGGCACGAAACCGCGCCACTTCGCCAGCTTTTCCAGATCCTCGGCCATCGTCCCTGCCTCCCGCTTCGTGGGCAGGCTAGCGCAATTCAAAAGGCCTGGCGAAGCCCCACCGCGCGTTCGATCGCCAGCACGCCGAGCACGGCGAAGATGACGGACAGTGTCGCCGCCGCCGCCGCCGTAGGATCGAAATCGTAGGTCAGGAAATCGAACAGCGCGAGCGGCAAGGTGTTGCCGCCGATCGGCTTCAGCAGCAGCGAGATGGTGAACATGTCGAAGCTGACGATGAAGGCGAACAGCCCGCCCGTCAGCATGCCCGGCTTGGCCAGCGGCAGGATCACCCGCCGGAAGGTCTCCATGCCCCCCGCGCCGAGCGAGGCGGAGGCTTCCTCCATCGCCGGGTCCACCTGTTCCATCGCCGCGACGATGGCGAGGAAGGCGAAGGGATAGGCGATGATGACATGGCCGATCTGCAACCCGGCCAGTGTCTTCCCCAACCCGATCGTGTTGAGGAAGAACAGCAGCCCGATCGCGGTCAGCAATTCCGGCAGCAGCAGCGGCAGCGTCATCGCCACGCGGAACGCCGCACCGAGCCGGCGCGACAGCGCGCGGTGGCAGAGTGCCGCCATGGTCGCCAGCGTGACGACGATGCAGGTGGTGGTCAGCGCCACTTGCAGGGACAGCAGCAGCGCTTCCCGGAAGGTCTCGCTTTCCAGAAAGCGCACGAACCAGCGCAACGACAGCCCCTGCGGCGGCACCCGCATCAACTCCCCGGCGGTCAGCGAGGCGGAGACCACCGCCACCAGCGGCAGCAGCAGGAAGGCGTAAAGCAGCCCGAGGCCGGAGGCTGCCAGTGCGCGGGGCAGCAGCGAGGTCTTCACGTGCCCACCTTTCATGCCCGCGTCCTTTCCGCCAGCCGATGCGTCAGCAGCGTGAACAGCACGACGACGGATAGCGTCGCCAGCGCCATCACGACGGCGAGCGCCGCGCCGAAGGGCCAGGCGAAGGACCCGATGAGTTCCCGAACGACCACCGCCGGCATGTAGGGAATCCCCTGCCCGCCCAGCAGCGCCGGCGTGACGAAGGCCGCGACCGACAGCACGAAGACCAGCGTGACGCCCGCCTGCACGCCGGGGAAGGACATCGGCAGCGTGACGCGGAAGAAGGTCTCCACCCGCCCGGCGCCGAGCGAGGCGGAGGCATCGCGCAGCGAGGGGCTGATGTTGCGCAGCGCCGTCGCGATCGGCAGCACCATGAAGGGTGTGAAGACATGCACGAGCGCCATCACCACGATGCCCTGGGTGAAGATCAGCCGCATCGGCCGCTCGATCAGCCCGCCCGCCAGCAGCCAGCGGTTCAGCGGCCCATCCACCGTCAGAAGCACCAGCCAGCCGAAATTCCGCACCAGCACGCCGATCAGCAGCGGGGAGACGATGCAGGCGTAGAACACCACATGCCACCGCCCCTTAAGCCGCGAGAGATGCAACGCAAGCGGGAAGGAGACCAGCAGGCACAGCAGGGTGATCACGCCCCCCGTCAGCAGGCTCCGCAGCAGCGCGCCGGTATAGATCGGGTCCCCCAGCGCACGGGAATAATGCGCGAGGGTGTGGCCTTCCCCGAAAGGCGCGCCGAAGGCTGGCGCGCGAAAGCTCATCGCCACCATCTCGACATAGGGCAGCACGAAGAACAGCAGCAGCATCGCCAACGCCGGCACGCCGAGCAGAAGGCGCGACAGCCTCATGACGGCACATCCGGCATCAGCCAGGCATGGGCGAGATCGACAGCAAGATCCACGGCCGTGCCCGGCGCCACCGCGGCATAAGGGGAAGCCTGCAAGCGCAGCCTCGTGCCATCCGCCAGCGCCACCTCGCATTGCTGCGTGGCGCCGAGGAAAGCGGCGCTGACAATGCGTGCGGGAATGCCGCCGTGGTCCACCAGCGACAGCGCCTCCGGCCGCAGCATCAGGCCAGCGGTATCCCCTTGCCGCAGCCCCTCCGCCGCCGGCACCGCCAGCGCGACGCCACCCAGCGTGACACGGCAGACCCCGTCAGCATCCCGCGCCTCGACACGCACGGGAGAAATATTCGCCTCGCCCGTGAAGCGGGCGACGTAGGCTTCGGCCGGGCGCTGGTAGATCTCCCGCGGCGTCGCGAATTGCGCGACGCGCCCGCCCTTCATCACCGCGATGCGGTCGGACAGCGCCATTGCCTCCGCCTGGTCATGGGTGACGTAGAAGGCGGTGATCCCCGCGGTCTGCTGCACCTCCCGGATCAGCCAGCGCACCTCGTCGCGCAGCCGCGCATCGAGGTTCGCCAGCGGTTCATCCAGCAGCAGCAGGCGCGGGCGGATCACCAGCGCGCGGGCCAGCGCGACGCGCTGCTGCTGGCCGCCGGACAGCGCGCGCGGCAGCCGCTCCTCCAGCCCTTCCAGCCGCACCATCGCCAGCGCATCCGCCACGCGGCGCGCCTGTTCCGCCTTGCCGATGCGCCGCACCGAAAGCCCGTAGGCCACATTCTCCCGCACGCTCAGATGCGGGAACAGCGCGTAGTTCTGGAACACCACGCCGAAATCCCGCTTCTGCGGCGGCAATGCGATGACACTCGCCCCATCCACGCGGATATCGCCGCCATCGGGGTCGAGGAAGCCGGCGATGCAGCGCAGCGTCGTCGTCTTGCCGCAGCCGGACGGACCGAGCAGGGAGACCAATTCCCCCTCCCGCGCCTGCAACGTCACGCCATCCAGCGCCAGCGTCGTGCCGTAGCGCTTGGTCAGGCCGGTGACATCGACCTGGGTCATGGGACGAGGCGCGGGCTGTGACCGCCACCCTGACCCTCCCCCGCCAGTGCGGGGAAGGGAAAGCGGATGCGCATCAGATCGCGCGCGCCCAGCGCTCGTTGATCTGCGTCGCCAGCCGGGCCGCGAGGCCCCAGTCGAAGGTCAGCGTCCGCGCCAGGCTCGCCTGGGTGATCGGCAGGGCGTCGGCCAGGTCCTGCGGGATCTGCACCGTCGTGTTCACCGGCATGACGAAGAATTCGCGCGCCAGCTGCAACTGCACCTCGGGGCTCAGCATCAGGTCGATATACTTGGCCGTCGCGTCCTTGTCGGCGGCGCTGCCGGCGGCGGCGATGCTGAAGGTCTGGTCGAACATCATCAGCCCGTCCGAGGGCTCGATGATCTCGATCGGCACGCCACGGCGCTTCAGCGGCAGCACCTCGCCATAGTCGAGCGGCGCGATCGCCACCTGCCCCTGCGCCAGCAGCGGCGCGATCTGGCCGGAGAAGGCGACCTGCGGGAAGGGCTTGAGCTCCGCCATCTTGGCGATGCCGGTATCGAGGTCATCCGCCCCGCGCCCGAACATCCGCCCGGCCTGCATCAGCAGCATGATCGCGGCGGAGTTGGTGATGGAATACATGCCGAGCTGGCCGCGGTAGCGGGGCTCCCACAGCTCGCGCCAGCTTTTCGGCGGCACCCGCACCATATCGGTCCGATAGGCGATCCCGATGGGGGAGATCATGCCGATCACGCCCATATCCCCCGCCGTGCGCGCCACCGGCAGCACATTGGCGAGGTTCGGGATGCCGGCGGTCGGCAGCTTCTCGAAGAAGTTCTCCTCCCGCAGCAGGACGGCGAAGCGTTCATTCGTCATCAGGCTGGTGAAGGGCGGCGTGGCGCGTCCGGCG
>CANJXD010000198.1 GCA_947478535.1 Acetobacteraceae bacterium | reverse complement strand
TTGGTGCCGACATTGCAGGCGCCGTGGCGGGCCAGCAGCACGCTGCGATGCGGCCCGAGCGCCCGCGCCAGCGAATGCCCGCGCGGCAGGTCGTCCACCAGCATGTTGGTGTCGCCGAATTCGTCCTGGCTGTCCCACATCGGCACGACAGGGCCCATCACGCTGCCCATGTGGAACACTGGCTTCAGCTCAAGCTTCGTCACGGTGAAGGGAATGACGGACCGCGCGTGATGATGCACCACGGACCGCACATCCGGACGCGCCATGTAGATGCCGCTGTGGATGGCGCGTTCGGAATACATCCGCCGCCCGTTCTGCGCGACCGGCGTGCCGTCCAGCTCGAATTCCATGATGTCGTCGCTGGTCACCGCCACCGGGCTGCGGCTGCGGCTGAGGAAGTAGCGATCCGGCCGTTCCGGGTGGCGAAGGCTGACATGGCCGAAATCGTCGATCACATCCTCCCGCGCCAGGATGCGGTTGGCGATGACCAGCTCGCGGATCGCATGCGCGACGGCGTCAGAACTCATGCTTGTCGTCCCTGTGATGAACCGAGGCCGGAGCCGCCATAGAGCCAGGCGAGTGTGTCCCGCCATTCCGCCTGCGATTTCGCCGCCATGATGGAATTCCGCAAGGCCGCATGGGCGCCGGCGGGGTGGTAGACATGGTCGCCGATGGCGCGGGACTGCAACTGCACCCTGGCCGTCCGCAGCACCCGCCGCGTGCGATAGGCGCCGAGCGCCGGCGCTACATCGCCCTGGTGTTCGGCCAGGGACTGCGCGAGGCAGACGGCATCCTCCATCGCCATGCAGGCGCCCTGGGCCATGTATTGCAGCATCGGATGCGCGGCATCACCGAGCAGCGCGACGCGGCCCTCCACCCATTGCTCGATCGGATCGCGGTCGCACAGCACCCAGAGCTTCCAGTCGCGCCCGCGTTCGATGATCCGCCGCGCCAGGGGATGGACATGGGTGAACCCGCAAAACACCTCCTCCGCCGCCACCGGCTTGCCGGCGACGGGCTCCGGCGCGTCATTGTGGTAGGTGACGACGAGGTTGAAGGTCTTCCAGCCCTGCAGGGGATAATGGACGATGTGGCATTTCGGCCCTGCCCACAGTGTTGCCGCGTTCCAGCGCAGATCCTCCGGCATGTCCTCCGTCGGGATGACGCTGCGATAGGTGGTATGGCCGGATACCCGCGGCGCCCCATCCCCCACCAGCTGCCGCCGCACCTTCGACCACAGCCCATCGGCGCCGACCAGCGCCCGCCCGCGCAGCCTTTCGCCATCCGCGAGCATGGCGGTCACGCCCGCCCCATCCTGCGCATAGCCCACCACCTCTGCCGAGGTCCGCAGCGTGACGAGATCGCTGCGACGGCAGCCTTGCAAAAACACGCCGTGCAGGTCGCCGCGATGGATCACGGCATAGGGGTTGGCGAAGCGGGCGCGAAAATCCTCCCCGAGGTCGATGTGGCAGATTTCCTCCGCCGTCAGCGCATCCATCAGCCGCAGCTGGTCCACATAGATCGCCATGGCCCGCGCGGTATCGCCGACGCCGAGCCAATCGAAGGCGTGGAAGGCATTGGGGCCGAGCTGGATGCCCGCCCCCACCTCCCCCATCACCGCGGCCTTTTCCAGCACGACGGAAGAAAATCCCTGCCGCGCCAGGCCGAGCGCGGTGGCGAGGCCACCGATGCCGCCGCCGGCGATCAGGATCGGGGTCTCGCTCACTCCGGCTGAATCCCGGCCTCATCGGCGATGCGGCCGTTCTTCGCGTTCTCGCTGGCGATGAAGGCGGCGAAGGCGGCGGGGGTGTCCGTGGTGAAGGCGTCGGCGCCCATCTCCACCAGGCGGCGCGCGATGTCAGGGTCCCGTCCAATCTCGTTCAGCTGGCGGGCCAGCGTATCCGCCGTGCCGGCCGGCCGGCCCTTGGGGCCCCAGACCGCGTACCAAAGCAGGAAATCGAGGCCCGTGACCCCCGCCTCCGCCGCTGTCGGCACCTCCGGCATCGCGGCGCTGCGGGTGGCGGACACCAGGGCGAACGCGCGTAGCCGGCCCGCCTGCACCAGAGGCTGCGCGGAGAGCAGCGGCGCCACCATCAGCGCCACATTGCCCGCGACCACGTCATTGATGGCCGGCGCCGTACCCCGGTAATGCGCGACTGTCGCTTCCGGTGCACCCAGCCGCCGCTTCAGCCCTTCCGCCGCCAGATGCGCCATTGATCCGGCGCCGGAGGTGGACAGCGCGTAGTGCCGGGGGTCCCGCCGCATCTGCTCCCCGAGTTCGGCCAACGTCCGGGCGCGGGAGGCTTCGGGATGACCGACGATGAGCAGCGGCGCCGTGGCGAGCCGCGCGATGGGGGTGAAATCCGCGATCGGATCGTAGGTCAGCCCGCGCACGACGCGGCTGCCCATCAGGTGGATATCCGCATTGATCAGGAAGCTGGTGCCATCCGGCGCGCTGCGCGCGATCTCAGCGGCGCCGATGGTGTTGTTGCCGCCGGCCCGGTTCTCGATCACCCAGGCCGGGCCACCCCGCGCGCCGAGGCGCTGGGCGTAAAGCCGGCCGATCACGTCGATGGCGCCCCCCGGCGCCGCCGGCACCACGAGCCGGACCGGCCGCGTGGATTGCGCGCGCGCCAAGCTGTGCTGGGCCAGCACGCCGAGCCCCGCGCCCAACATGATCCTGCGATCCATGGCCTGATCCTCCCTGGTTGGCAGGGATGGGAGGCGGTCAGGCCATGGCTGTCAATCGCGCTCTGCGATCGGTTGCAGGGTGCGAATCCTCGTCTTGTCCAGGCGGCCCTTCAGGCCGCCAGCGCGGGCGTTGCATTCTGCAAGCTCGCTTCGGCAGCGGCGAAGGCTTCCGGGGTATCGACGCAGAGCAACTCCTCCTCCGGCCCTTCCACCGCGATGACGATGCGCCGTTCCTCCCGCGCGATGGCGACGATGTCGTTCAGCCGATGCTCACCGCCGCCCTGATAGGGGCGCACGCAGCGAAGCCAGCGGAACAGATCGACGCTGCGGGCGCAGAAGACGCCAGCATGGCAAAGGCCGATGGCGCGTTCCGCCACCGTCGAGTCCGCCCAATCCACCAGGCGTTCGACGATGCCGGTATCCGGGCAGGCGATGATGCGGTCATGCCGCCCAGGATGGCGCGGCCGCACCGCGAGCAGCACGAGATGCGCGCCATCCGCCCGTGCTTCGCGCATGCGGGCCAGGGTGGCGCGGCCGATCAGCGGGGTATCCGCCGGCAGCACCACGGCATCCCCCCGGAAGCCCGAGAGCATCGGCGCCGCCTGGAGTGCGGCATTGGCGCTGCCCAATGCTTCCCGCTGGATGACCGTGGGGTAGGGCGCGGCGGCGGCGGCGATGCCCGCCATCTCCGGCTCCGCCACCACGATGGCACGCCCGAAGACCGGCGCCGCAGCATCGAGCATGCGACGCAGGATCGGCACCCCGCCCAGGGGTTGCAGAGCCTTCGGGATGGTGGAGGCCATCCGAGCCCCTCGCCCCGCGGCGAGGATAATCGCGACGCCCGGCGCTACCGCTCCCGAATATGCCAGCCCGGTCTGTGCCGCCCCCCCTGGGGGCGCGGTGATATGGCCCATGCATGATCCTCCGGCCGGCCGCGAAACGCGGCGGCGGAGGGCTTGGGGCAAGAAGCATGCCTTGCAATTCGCAAGAGGAATTATTTTTTAGAAAAAATCACCGAATAGGCAATTTTTGCGCGCTCTCGATCGCGCTTCAATTCCCCTCGCGCTGCGCCAGCCGGTAGGGATGTGCGCGATACGTACCGAGAATGCGCAGATCGGCGGAGAAGAAGGCCAGTTCCTCCAGCGCCCGCGCGAGGGCGGGGTCATCCGGCCGGCCATCGACATCGGCCAGGAACTGCGTCGCGGTGAAGGCGCCGCCGACCATGTAGCTTTCCAGCTTGGTCATGTTCACGCCATTCGTGGCGAAGCCGCCCAGCGCCTTGTAAAGCGCGGCCGGGATGTTTTTCACGCGGAAGACGAAGCTGGTCACCCAGTCGCCCTCGGTGAAGGGGGGTGCCAGGGGGCTGGTGCGGCAAACATAGAAGCGGGTGGTGTTGTGGGCGGCGTCCTCGACATTCCGGCGCAGCACTTCCAGCCCATAGATCTCGGCGGCGAGTTCGCTCGCGATGGCCGCGTCCTCCACCCCGCCACGCTCGGCGATGAGGTGCGCGGCGCCGGCGGTATCGGCCTCGATCACTGCGGTAAGGTTCAACTCCTTCAGCACCTTCAGCACCTGGCCTAGGGCGACGGGGTGGCTGTGGGCGCGCTTCAGCGTGGCGATGGTGGCGCCCTTCGGGGCCAGCAGGCAGTGTTCCACCCGTTCGAAATGCTCGCCCACCACATGCAGGCCGCTATCCGGCAACAGGCGATGGATGTCAGGCACCCGGCCGGCCAGTGAATTCTCGCAGGGCAGCATGGCGAGTCCGGCGCGGCCCTCCCGCACCGCATCCATCGCCGCCTCGAAGGACGGGCAGGGCAGGGTGGTCCAGCCGGGATAGGCCTGGCGGCAGGCGAGGTCGGAATAGGCGCCGGGAAGGCCCTGGAAGGCAATAATGCCTTCACCCTTGCCTGCGTTCTGTCCAGCGGCGGCGTGATCGGATGTCATTTTCGTACCGGAGGTCCTGCGAGGGGTGTCCGCGCCGGGTTGTCGCAGACCGCCGCCGCCTCTATGTTCGCGCGGGTTTTACGGCAGGTAGGGAAGGGCGCAAGCCCGGCCTGTCGCTTCGCAATATCGCAGCTTCGTCCAGCCGCCGCGCATGGCGGCCGGCGGATCGCTCCTGAAGGGTGCATTCCAGGATGAGTCTGGAAGTCAACAAGGTGGCCGCAGCGGTGCTGACGGCGGGTATCACCTTCATGGTCGCCGGCCTCGTCGGCGATCTCATCGTCCACCCCAAGAAGCTGGAGCGCAGTGCGCTTGCGGCGCCGGAAGCGCCTGCCGCTGCCGCACCAGTCGCCGCCGCTCCCGCGGCGCTGGAGCCGATCGGCCCGCTGCTGGCCGCGGCCAATCCTGACAACGGCCGCGCCGTGGCTGGGCGGCTCTGCGCCTCCTGCCACAATTTCGCGTCCGGCGGCCCGAACGGCGTCGGCCCGAACCTCTATGGCGTCGTCGGCAAGAACCACGCCCAGGCCGCGGGGTTCAACTACTCCGCCGGCATGCGCGCCTATGCCGACAAGCCCTGGGGGTATGAGGAGCTGAACGCCTTCATCGCCCGCCCGGCCGCCGCCGTGGCCGGCACCCGCATGGCCTTCGCCGGCCTGAATAATGCCGGCCAGCGCGCGGACCTGATCGCCTATCTGCGCAGCCTGGCGGCTTCGCCCGTCCCGCTGCCCTGATCCGCGGATGAGCCCGGCCTCCGCCTTTCGCGCCACGGCGGAGGCGGCGGCGGAAGCGGCCGGTGCCGTCATCCGGCCGCTGTTCCGCTCCCAGCTGCTCGTTGAGGCGAAGGGCGACGCAAGCCCCGTGACCGAGGCCGACAAGGCCGCGGAACGCGTCATTCGCGCCCTGATCGCCGAACGCCACCCCGACCACGGCGTGATCGGAGAGGAGTATGGGGAAACCCGGCCGGACGCCGAATGGGTCTGGGTGCTGGACCCCATCGACGGCACCCGCGCCTTCGTCACCGGCCGCCCGTTATTCGGCACCCTGATCGGCCTGCTGCATCGAGGCCGGCCCGTGCTCGGCCTGATCGACCAGCCCGCCACCGGCGAACGCTGGATCGGCATTGACGGACAGCGCACCGAATTCCGCTCCACCATGGGCGGTGCCATCGGGTGCCGGCCCTGCGCGCGGCTTGGCGATGCCGAGCTGTCCTGTACCTCCCCCGACATGTTCGACGCGGACACCGCGCCCCGCTTCGCCGCGGTGAAGGCCGCCGCGCGCCGCACGACCTGGGGGGGCGACTGCTACGCCTATGGCCTGCTCGCGCTCGGCCTGGTGGATGCTGTGGTGGATGCCACGATGAAGCCCTGGGACTGGGCGGCGCTGGTGCCCATCATCGAAGGTGCCGGCGGAAGCTGCACGGATTGGGCCGGCCGCCCGCTGCGCCTGGACAGCGATGGCACCGTTCTCGCGCTCGGCGACCGCGCCTTGCTGGCTGAAACTTCCGGGCTGTTGGTGGGATAAGCGCGCGGGCCGTTGTCGCGGAGGGGGGAAGCCCCCAAACTGTTGTCATGCGCCGCCGCGATCTGCTCTCCCTCTCCGCCGCCCTGGGCCTCGCGCCCGGGGTCTCGCAAGCCGTGACCCCCGCCGGCGGCAGCGCCGCCCCCGGGGAAGCGGTGCGCACCCACGCGCTGTCCCTGCTGGGCCAGCCATCGCTGCCGGCGGATTTTCCGCATTTCCCCTGGGTGAACCCCAACGCCCCCAAGGGCGGGGAAATCGCCCTGACCGCGCTGGGCTCCTTCGACAGCTTCAACCAGTTCGTGCTGCGCGGCACCGCCGCCGTCGGCCTCGGGCTGCTGTACGACACGCTGCTGAAGGAAAGCGCCGACGAGCCGAACACGGAGTACGGCTACCTCGCCCAATGGATCGACCTGCCGGCCGACCGCCTCGGCATCAGCTTCGATCTGAACCCGGGCGCGCGCTGGCATGATGGCCGCCCCGTCACCGCCGCCGATGTCGTCTTCACCTTCAACGCCCTGCGCACCCATGGCAGGCCCTTCTACCGTTCCTACTGGGGCGACGTGACGGAGGTGGTGGCGGAATCCGAGCGCCGCGTGACCTTCAAGTTCCGCAGCAACGAGAACCGCGAACTCGCCCTCATCCTCGGCCAGATGCCGGTGTTGCCCGCGCATTGGTGGGAGGGGAAGGATTTCGCCCGCCCGCTGCTGGAACCGCCGCTGGGCTCCGGCCCCTATCGCCTCGAACGCTTCGAGGCCGGGCGCAGCCTGGTCTATCGGCGGGTGGAAAACTGGTGGGCGCGGGACCTCAACATCGCCAAGGGCACGCAGAATTTCGACGTGCAGCGCTATGAGTATTTCCGCGACACCACCGTCGCGCTGGAAGCCTTCAAGGCCGGGCAGATCGACTTCCGCACCGAGAACGTCGCCCGCGACTGGGCCACGGCCTATGACTTCCCCGCCGTCCGCCGCAACCTGGTGAAGCGCGACGAGATCCGCCACGAATTGCCAACCGGCATGCAGGCCTTCGCCGTTAACCTGCGCCGCCCGATGTTCCTGGATGCCCGCGTCCGCCGCGCTCTGATCGAGGTCTTCGACTTCGAATGGATGAACGCAAACCTGTTCTACGGCGCCTACGCCCGCACCAACTCCTTCTTCTCGAACTCTGACTTCGCCGCGACGGGCCTGCCCACCGGCGCCGAACTCGCCGTGCTGGATCGCTTCCGCGGGCGGGTGCCGGAGACGGTCTTCAACGCCGAATATCGCCTGCCCACCACCGATGGCTCCGGCAACAACCGCGAGGGCCTGCGCCGCGCCCTGGCGCTGTTGCAGGAAGCCGGCTGGCGCGTGCAGGACCGCCGCCTCGTCAATGCCCGCAACCAGCGCTTCGAATTCGAGATCCTGCTGAACGGCGCCACCTTCGAACGCATCGCGCTGCCCTATGTCCAGGCGCTCGAACGGCTCGGCATGTCGGTCCGCGTCCGCACCGTGGACCCCTCGCAATACCAGGCCCGCACCGACGCCTTCGACTACGACATGACCGTCGATGTGATGGGGCAGTCGCTGTCCCCCGGCAATGAACAGCGGGATTACTGGACCTGCGCCAAGGCGCAGGAGAACGGCAGCCAGAACGTCGCCGGCATCTGCGACCCCGCGATCGACGAGCTGGTCGAGCTCGTCGTCAACGCGCCGGATCGCGACCAGCTCATCGCCCGCACCCGGGCGCTGGACCGCGTGCTGCTGTGGAACAACTACGTCATCCCGCAATGGCACAACCGTACCTTCCGCGTCGCCTATTGGGACAAGTTCGGCCGCCCCGAACGCAACCCCCGCTACGGACTCGGACTCGATAGCTGGTGGATCGAGCCGACCCGTGAACGGGCGCTGGCGGATGCGAGGCGGGCCCTGTGAGGGGCGCGGGTGGCCTGCGAGGGGGCGCCGCCCCCTCGCGCTCCCCGGCCAAGGGCCAGCGGGCCCTTGGAACCCAGGTGTTGAGGGCAGGCGGGAGGAGGGGCATGGAACGGACGCATGGTCCGAAGGGCGCGCAATGCCCCTCCTCCCGCCTGCCCTTTTCACGAGGTCCAGGAGCCCACTGGCTCCTGGCAGGGGGTGCAGGGGGACGGCGTCCCCCTGCGGGCCGCTAGCGCACCCTCATGGCCGCTTACATCTTCCGGCGATTGTTGCTCGTCGTGCCGACCTTGTTCGGCATCATCCTCATCAATTTCGCCGTCGTGCAGTTCGCCCCGGGTGGTCCGGTGGAGCAGATGCTCGCCGAGTTGAAGGGCGAGGGGCAGACGATGGGCCGGCTGACCGGCGAGGGCTCCGGCGAGACGCGCCAGCCCGGCGGTTCCGGCCCCGCGGCGACCGGCAGTGACGGGCCTTCGGGCAATTATCGCGGCGCGCGGGGGCTGGACCCGGCCATCGTGCGGGACATCGAGAAGATGTTCGGCTTCGACAAGCCCGCGCATGTCCGGTTCCAGGAGATGATCGTCGGCTACCTCACCTTCGATTTCGGCCGCAGCCTGTTCCGCGACCGTCCGGTGGTGGACCTGATTCTGGAGAAGATGCCGGTTTCCATCAGCCTCGGCCTGTGGTCCACGCTGATCATCTACCTCGTCTCCATCCCGCTCGGCATCCGCAAGGCGGTCCGGGACGGCTCCCGCTTCGATCTCTGGACCTCGGCCGTGGTGCTGGTGGGCTACGCGGTGCCGGGGTTTCTGTTCGCGATTCTGCTCGTCGTGCTGTTCGCCGGCGGGTCGTTTCTCCAGTGGTTTCCGCTGCGCGGGCTCGCGACCTCCGGCAGCGAGTTGTGGCCGTTCTGGGAACGCGCGATCGACTATGCCTGGCACATGGTGCTGCCGACGCTGGCGCTGGTGATCGGCGGCTTCGCGGGGCTGGTGATGCTGACGAAGAACAGCTTCCTCGATGAGATCGGCAAGCAATACGTCGTCACCGCCCGCGCCAAGGGCAATACGGAAAACCAGGTGCTCTACGGCCACGTCTTCCGCAACGCGATGCTGCTGATCATCGCCGGCTTCCCCGCCGCCTTCATCGGCATCCTGTTCACCGGCGCGCTTCTGGTGGAAATCGTCTTCTCGCTGGATGGGCTTGGCCTGCTCGGCTTCGAAGCCGCCATCCGCCGCGACTACCCCATCATGTTCGCCACGCTCTACATCTTCACCCTGCTCGGCCTCGTCATGCAGATTGTCGGCGACGTCATGTATACCATCGTCGACCCCCGCATCGACTTCGAGGCGCGCCGGTGATGGGGGTGTGGTGCGGTCTTGCAGGGGGACGCTGTCCCCCTGCACCCCCTGCCAGGAGGCAGGGGCCTCCTGGACCTCAGGTATTGAATG
>CANJXD010000197.1 GCA_947478535.1 Acetobacteraceae bacterium | reverse complement strand
GGGTGGTCGGGATGCATGCAGGAAAACAGCACGGCCATGCCGCCGGTATGCATCATCGGGCCGAGGGTGAAGCCATCCAGGACTTCCCCCGTCAGGATCCGCGCGCGGCTCATGCCTCAGCGCCCCCGCAACAGGCGCGTCGCCAAGCTTTCCGGCAGGCCGGCATCCCGCACCTTGTCGGAGGCGGTCTGCACATCGTAGGGCACGCGATGCAGCGTCACCTCATCGACCGCGGTGTCGAGCAGGGACCAGCAGGCCGCGGGGTCGCCATCCCGCGGCTGGCCGACGGCGCCCAGCACCACCTGCCAGCGGCGCGGTCGCGTCAGCGGCACTGGCACGCCCGCCACCGGGCGGAAGGACACCAACTTCGCCGTCGCCTTCAGCCCATACAGCGCTGGCACATGCACATGGCCGCAGAAGATGGTCCGGGCCTGCACCGCATCGAGGCTGCGCCGCGCATCCTCGGCATCGCGCACATAGTGCCAGCGCGCGGGGGCGGAGGCCTCGGCATGGACATAAAGCCGATCATCCTCCTCCACCTCCATCGGCAGGGCACCGAGGAAGGCGGCATCCTCCGGCGCCAGCGCGCCGCGCGTCCAGGCGATGGCGGTGGCGGCGTCCTCATTCATCCCGCCACGCGACGAGGCGGCGGCCTCGTCGTGATTGCCGCGCAGCACAATGGTGCCGCCCGCCAGCAATTCCCGCGTCCGCGCCACGGCCCAGACCGGGTCCGCGCCATAGCCGACGATATCGCCGAGCAGCACGATGCGCTGAGTGCCCTTGCGGGCGGCGTCCTCCAGGCAGGCCTCGAAAGCCTCCCGGTTCGCATGAATGTCACTGAGCAGCGCGATGCGCATCGGCAAACCTCCCGCCCCGGGCCTTCAGCCGCAGCGGACGCCCCTGTGACGCGACCTTCCCTCGTGGGTTTGAACCCTTGGCCCGAACTTAAGCACCGGCATCCGCGCCGGGATAGGGGCCGAGTGCATCGGCGAACCGCTTCGCGCATTCCAGCCCGAAGGCGGTCGGCGGCAAGGCGGGGGCGCGCTCGACGATCTCCGGCAGGCCCATCCGCCAGGCCGTGACCCGCTTGCCGTAGCAGAGGAACATCGCCACCCCCTGCATGGCGAAGGCGATCAGCGGCAGGATGCGCTGGTACTGGCGTTCCGCCCTGTCTTCCAGGTCCTGCTGCATCAGGCGGAAGATCCGCGCCTGCACATCGGCGCATTCCGGCGCGGGGATCATCCCGGCGCAGCCCGCGCGCAGGCAATCCACCAGTTCCAGCCCCGCGCGGCCATTGAAGACCGCGAGCCGCCCCTCCGTCACCTCGATCAGGCGATGGACCTCGACGGCGCTGTCCTCCGCCTTGATGAGCCTGATGTTGCCCTGCTGCTTCGCCAGCGTGGCGACGCCACCAGCGGAAAGCCCCACGCCGATATAGGCGGCGGCGTTCTGGATGCCGAGCGGGATGGCGCTGCGCCGGGCGACGAGCTCCGCGACCCTGCCATACCAGGCGATATACTCGGCCTCCGGCAACCCGCGCACCGGGGGTGGCTGCAGGATGCACCAGGCGGCGCCGAGGCCCGCGGCTTCCACGACGAAATCGGCGGCCTCCTCGGCCGTATTCTCGGCGACGGTAACGGCGAGCGGGACGCGCCCGGCGATCTCCTCCGCGCTCCAGCGCAGCACATCGCGCTTCTCGGCGGCGGAGAGCTTGTTCACCTCGGTCGCGAGACCCAGCACGGCGATGCCCTGCGCGCCGCCGGCCAGGCAGCAGCGAACCTGCTTGCGCATCGCCGCTTCATCAAGGCGGCCATCGGCACCGAAGAAGGCATAGAGAATGGGATAGATACCGGAAAAGGCGGGGGTCATACGGGGATCTCCGGCGACAGGGCCGCGATGGCGGCAGTGGCGAGGGTGGCGGGATCGGCCCCCACATCCAGCGCGATGGCGCCTTCGTCGGAGCCAGGGGCTTCGAGGGTGGCGAATTGGCTGGCGACGAGGCTCGCCGGCATGAAATGGCCCTGCCGCGCGGCCTGCCGCGCCGCGACCGTCGCGGCATCGCCATGCAGGAACACCAGCCGCAGGTCGGGCGCCAACTGGCGCAGCCGGTCCCGATAGGCGCGCTTCAGCGCCGAGCAGGTGACAACGCAGCCCTGGCCACGATGCGCCGCGAGATGCGCCCCGATGGCGTCGAGCCAGGGCCACCGATCCGCATCCACCAGTGGCGCACCAGCCGACATCTTCGCGATATTGGCCGGCGGGTGGAAATCATCGGCATCGGCGAAGGGCAGGCCGAGGCCCGCCGCGATCGCCTGCCCCACCGTCGATTTCCCGGCACCGGAGACGCCCATCACGACGACCAGCGGCGTCATTTCGGCTCCAGATGCCCACCGAAGGCATTGCGCATGGCCGAAAGCGCCCGATCCGCGAAGGGGCCGGCCTGGCGCGACCGGAAGCGGGCATAGAGCGCGGCGGAGAGCACCGGCGCCGGCACCGCGCTGGCGATCGCCGCTTCCACCGCCCAGCGCCCCTCCCCGCTATCCCCCACGCGGCCGGTATAGCCGGCAAGATCCCCATCCGCCGCCAGCGCCTGCGCCGTGAGATCGAGCAGCCAGGAGGCGACGACCGACCCGCGGCGCCAGGATTCCGTGATATCCGCGACATCGAGGGTGAGGCGCAATTCCTCCGGCACCACATGGGCATCCGCCTGCTGGAGGAGTTCGAGCCCCTCCGCCATCGCCTGCATCATCCCGTATTCGACGGCGTTGTGGACCATCTTGGTGAAGTGCCCGGCGCCGTTCCCCCCGGCATGGACATAGCCACGCGGCGGGCGCGGATCGGCCGCGGGGTCCCGCCCCGGCGTTGGTGCAGCCGCGTCTTCCCCAGGCGCCAGCGCTGCAAAGATCGGGTCGAGCCGCGTGACGGGCGCCGCCGGCCCGCCGATCATCAGGCAATAGCCCCGCGCCAGTCCCCAGACGCCGCCGGAGGTGCCGATATCGAGGAAGTCGATCCCCCTGGCACGCAGCAGCCCCGCCCGCCGGATCGCATCCTTCCACATGCCATTGCCGCCATCGATCAACACATCGCCCGGCGCCATCAGCCCGGCGAGGGTCACCAGCGCCTGTTCCGTGGCATCGCCCGCCGGCAGCATCACCCAGATGGCGCGCGGCGTGGGCAGGCGGCGGACCATATCGGCAAGGTCGGCGGCGGCCTCGCTGCCCTCCTTCGCGAGTGCGGCGATGGCGGCGGGGTCACGGTCCCACACCACGGCGCCGATGCCGGCCTTCGCCAGGCGGCGCACAAGATTGGCGCCCATACGGCCGAGGCCGACCATGCCGAGACGCATCGTAGTGTGTCCTCCCGCGTTCCGGCGAAGGCTCGCCCATCGACTTCAGGCCAGGATGCGGTGCCCGGGAAACCACCGCAACCCGCCTCACCCCAGCCCAGCCCCCTTCTTCTCGGTGACGGGGATCTTCAGATACCGCACCCCGTTCGCCTCCGCCGCCGGGAAGCGGCCGGCGCGGATATTCACCTGGATGGAGGGCAGCAGCAGCACGGGGGCCGACAGCGTCGCGTCCCGCTTGGTGCGGAAGGCGATGAAATCCTCCTCCGTCATGCCGTCCTTCACATGCGGGTTGCGGGCGCGCTGTTCGGCCACGCTCGATTGCCAGGCAAAGGCATCCCGCCCCGGGGCCTTGTAGTCATGGCAGATCCACAGCCTGGTCTCCGGCGGCAGGTCGAGGATGCGGCGGATGGAGCGATAGAGCGTGCGCGCATCACCGCCCGGGAAATCCGCCCGCGCCGTGCCGGCATCATGCATGAACAGCGTATCGCCGACGAAGACATCCGCCGCCGCATTCCGCCGCGTCGCCACCGGCGCGCCCACCTGGAAGGCGACGCAGGCTGGCGTGTGGCCCGGCACATGCAGCACCTCCACCTCCACCCCCCCGAGGGCGAAGGTCTCCCCATCCTCGAACAGATGGTCGAAATCGCCGCCCTCGGGCAGCACGTCCTCCAGGCCGAAGACAGGGCGGAAGATGGTCTGCACCTTCTTCACCCCGGCCCCGATGCCGATCCGCGCGCCGGTGCGGGCCTTGATCCAGGGGGCGGCGGTCAGGTGGTCCGCATGGACATGGGTCTCCAGCACCCAATCCAGCGTCACCCCCTCCGCCTGCGCCGCGTCCAGCAGACGGGCGGCGGAGGCGGTATCGGCCTCGCCGCTGCGATTATCCCAATCCAGCACCGGGTCGATCACGGCGCCGCGCTTCGTCGCCTGGTCCCAGACGAGGTAGGAGACGGTGTTCGTGGCCTCGTCGAAGAAGGCCCGGATCGCCGCGGTGGGGGCTTCGGCCATGGTTTCCTCCGAGATGCGATCCCGGAAGCATAGCCTTTCCCATGCGGGGTGTGTCAGCCCCCGGCGCGGAGCGCCATCAGACCCCGGCGCGGAGCGCCATCAGACCCCGGCGCGGAGCGCCATCAGCCCCCGGCGCGGAGCGCCATCAGCCCCCAACGCGGAGCGCCATAAGGATCCGTTCCGGCGTCGCCGGCAGGTCCATCGCCGCCACCCCGATCGCGTCCTTGATCGCACTCGCCACGCTGATCGCCAGCAGCAGCGGCGGCTCGCCGACGGCCTTCGATCGGAAGATCGTCTCGCTGCGCGCCGGCGCACCGTCCAGCAGGCGGACGTTGAACACCGGCGGTACGTCGCGGGACCCGGGGATCTTGTAGGTGGAAGGCCCCACCGTCCGCAGTCGCCCGCCGGCGTCCCACCACAATTCCTCGCAGGTCAGCCAGCCCATGCCCTGCACGAAGGCGCCCTCTATCTGGCCGCGATCCACCGCCGGGTTCATGCTGCGCCCGCAATCCTGGACGATGTCGGTCCGCAGGCAGCGGTATTCGCCGGTCAGCGTATCCACCACCACTTCCGTCACCGCCGCGCCGTAGGAGAAGTAGAAGAACGGCTTGCCGCGCATCGCCGCGCGATCCCAGTGGATGTCCGGCGTCCGGTAGTGCCCGGTGGCCGAGAGCGATACGCGTTCGAGGTAGCAGAGCTTCGCGAGTTCCCCGAAATCGAGGAAGCGGTTGGCGCCCACGCGCTCCGCCCAGGCCTTGCCCTCCGCGAAGACCACGGCGTCCGGCGCCACGCCGAGCTTCACGGCGGCGACCAGCGCCATGCGGTCCCGGATCGTGCTGGCCGCGATATGCGCCGCCCAGCCATTCAGGTCGCTGCCCGTGCTGGCCGCGGTCGGCGCCGTATTCGGCACTTCGGCGGTGGAGGTCGCCGTGATGGCGACGCGTTCCATCTCGACGCCGAACACCTCCGCCACCACCTGGGCGATCTTCACGAACAGGCCCTGGCCCATCTCCGTCCCGCCATGGTTCAGGCGGATCGACCCATCCGTATAGACATGCACCAGCGCGCCAGCCTGGTTCAGATGCATGATGCCGAAGGAGACGCCGAAGGCGAGCACCATGGAGCCCAGCCCGCGCCGCAGCGTCGGATGCGCGGCATTGAAGGCAGCGATTTCGCCCCGCCGGCGGTCCCAGTCCGAATCCCGCTTCGCCTCCGCCCAGACCCGCGCCAGCAGGTCCCCCTCCACCGCCTGGCCATAGGGCAGTTCATCGCTGTTGCCCGGCGCGCCGAGGAAGTTGCGCGCCCGCACCACATCGGGCGGCAGCCCGCAGGCGGCGGCGACGCGGTGCACCACATCCTCCATCAGCAGCGCGCCCTGCGGCCCGCCGAAGCCGCGAAAGGCGGTGTGGGAGACGGTGTTGGTCTTCACCGCGCAGCCCGTGATGGCCACGTCCGGCACGTCGCAGCAATTCACGGCATGGGTGATGGCGCGGAACACCACGCCGCCGGACATGTCGAGGCTCCATCCCCCATCCGCCGCCAATAGCGCCTTCAGCCCCAGCACACGGCCCGTGGCATCGAAGCCCGCCGTCCAGCGATACAAAAAGGGATGTCGCTTGCCCGTGGCGATCATGTCGGCGCGGCGCGGCAGGCGCAGCTTCACTGGCCGGCCGGTGAGGCGCGCGCCAATGGCGGCCGCGGCGGCCACCCAGCTCGCATTGCTTTCCTTGCCGCCGAAGCCGCCGCCCATGCGTCGACAGGTGATGGTGACGCGGTTGAAGTCGCAGCCCAGCACATGGGCGACGACATGCTGCGCCTCCGTCGGGTGCTGGGTGGAGGAGATGACGGCCATCTCCCCATCCTCGCCCGGCGTGGCGACGGCGATCTGGCCTTCGAGGTAGAAATGCTCCTGCCCGCCGGCCCGGAATTCGGCTTCCATCCGGCGCGGCGCGGCGGCGATAGCGGCATCGGGGTTGCCCCGCGCCATGGTCTGCGGCGCCACCACATGCTGGCCAAGTTCCAGCGCCCGCTCGATGCTCAGCACGGGCTCCAGCGGCTCGATGGTGGCGCGGATCGCCGCCGCCGCGCGCAGCGCCTCATCGCGTGACGTCGCCAGCACCATCGCCAAAGGCTGGCCGGCGAATTCGACCAGGGGGTCGGAGAACAACGGCTCCTTTTCCCCGATCGCGGCGATGTCGTTCACGCCGGGGATGTCCCGCGGTCCGATGATGGCGACAACGCCCGGCATGGCGCGCGCCGCGTCCACATCCAGCGCCGTGACGGTGCCGTGCGGGATGGTGGCAAGGCACAGCGCCGCATGCAGCAGGCCGGGCACTTCCGGCGCGTCATCGGCGAAGCGGGCCTCGCCGGTGGTGTGCTTCAGCGCGCTGTCATGGCGCAGCGCGGCGCCCAATCCCCGGCGGGGCAGGGAATCCTGTGGCGATGATCCCTCCATCAGCCGAACCCCTCCAGCGCCGCGACCTCGGCGGGCAGGTCGGGCCGCGTCGCGCGCAGATGCAGACGCTTCAGCAGGCCCTGGGCGACGAGACGGCGATACGCCCCGCTGCCGCGCCAATCCGACAGTGGCGCGATATCCTCCATCAGAGCCTCCGCCGCCTCCGCCACCGTCGCCGCATCGAAGACCCTGCCCCGCAGCGCCGCTTCGGCGCGCGGCGCGCGGGTGGCCGTGGCGGCGACACCGCCGAAGACCAGCCTGGCCTCCGCCACCCGGTCGCCATCGAGCCTCACCATCAGGGCCGCGCCGACTGAGGAAATATCCTGGTCATGCCGCTTGCTCACCTTCTCGCAGGCGAACAGCGCATCGGCGGGCGGGCGCGGCAGGGAGATGGAGAGAATGACCTCATCCGCCCTCAGCGCATTCCGCCGGTAGCCCGTCAGGAACTCCTCCACCGGCAGAACCCGCTCCCCGCGCAGTGAGGCGAGCGTCACGGTCGCGCCAAGGGCGACCAGCGGCGGCAGCGCGTCGCCGATCGGGGAGGCCGTGCCGAGGTTGCCGCCCAGCGTGCCGAGCCCGCGGATCTGGCGGGACCCCAGCCGCGCCAGCAGCCCGGCGAGGGGCAAGAAGCCCGGCGCTTCCCGGCACAGCGTCAGCAGCCGGGCATAGGGCACGGCGGCGCCGGCCTCGATCCCGGCCTCGGTCGCTCGCAGGATATGCAACTCCGGCACATTCAGCAGGCAGAGGATGGCAGGCGGCTGTTCCTTGTGGTCGGAGACGCGCAGGCCGAGATCGGTGCCACCGGCCAGCAGCCAGGCCTCGGGATGCGCCGCCCGCAGGGCCAGAAGCTCCGCCAGCGTGGCCGGCAAATGGAAGACCTGGCCCACCGCCTCGAAATGGGCAGCCTCCACCGATGGCAGGACGGGGGCGGCCTGCCCGTCATCCTCCATCCTGGAAAAGGCCTCGAGGATGGGGCGGTAGCCCGTGCAGCGGCAGAGATTGCCGGCCAGCGCCTCATGCACCTCGCCGCCTTCGCGGGCGTGGGCCCAGGCCGTCATGACGATGCCAGGGGTGCAGAAGCCGCATTGGGTGCCGTCGCTTTCGGCGATCAGGCGCTGGATGGGGTGCGGCGCGCCATCGGCGGCCCGCAGCCCCTCCACGGTGCGGATCGCCCGGCCGTGCAGCTGCCCGACCATGGCGAGGCAGGCATTGATCGGCTGGCGTCCGCCATCGGCGGTTTCCAGCACCACGGTGCAGGCGCCGCAATCGCCTTCCGCGCACCCCTCCTTGGTGCCGGTCATCGCCGCGCCGCGCAGCCAATCGAGCAGCGGGAGGGTGGGTGAGGTGCCGGCAGGCAGGCTGACCTGCCGGCCGTTGAGGACGAAGCCGATGCGAGACCCGTTCATGCCACCGAGTTAAGCAAAGCCGGGGCCGCGGGGAAGCCATGCGATGCGCGCCGACACCGAATTTCCCGCATCCTTATACGGGGCCACCCCAGGCAACGCCCCTGATGGCTCATCGCCTCTGTCATCCTCTGTCGCCGACACGGCCGGCGCGGCGCCAATTTCCCCCAATTCCACCCCGGCCGGAGCGTGCCAGAGGCATGCTGACCCCGGACCGAGGCCAAATCCCCCTCCCACCCCGCCGAACCGCCGTCGCCGGCGCAGAAATTTGCGTTGTCAATTGTCGCGGCCGGGGCGGAGAGGGGGGGTTTTGTCGCCGCCGCGGTCGCCAGGCGGTTGTTTTGTCGCCGGCCAGGCTTCGCACGGGGGGTTTGTCGCCGGGGGCCCTGCAAACGGCCTCCGGGGGTCGCTTTCGCCGCCGGAGTCCCGGGGAATGTCGCGCAACGTCGCGCGCAAGGGTTTTGCCAGGATCGGCAAAACCCCTTTAACGCCTTCAAAATATTAGAAAATTAGCTGTTCGGGAAGCCGATGAAGACGTAGCCGACCTGACGAATGGTGACGATGCACCGCTCCCCCAGCTCCGGCGCCAGCTTCTGGCGCAGATGCAGCACGGCATTGTCCACCGCCCGGTCACCCGCCCGCCAGGGACGGCGGAACACCGTCTGGGTCAGGGCCTCGCGCGTCTGCACTTCACCCGGCTGGCCGGCCAGGGCCGCCAGCAGGTCGAATTCGGCCGTCGTCAGTTCCAGCACGCTGCCATCGGGGCGCACCAGGCGGCGTTCCACCGGCTGCAAGCGCCAACGGTCCCGCCGCGGTGCCTGGGCGGCGGCGTTGGAAGGCCGGCGGATGCGGGCCCGCAGCCGTGCCACCAATTCCCGGCCCGAGACCGGCTTCACCAGGAAATCGTCGGCGCCGAGTTCCAGCCCCAGCACGCGGTCCGTTTCTTCCCGGTTGCCGGTGACGATCAGGATCGGCGCGTCCGTCCGCGCCCGCAATTCCGGCAGATGCGGCAGCGTGTCCACCGGGCCCAGGCGCTGGTCGAGGATGATGGCGTCCGGCTGGTGGGTATCGAGGATGGCAAGCGCGGCGGCGAAGGAATTCGCGACCAGCGTCCGCAAGCCGTAGCGCTGCAGATAGGCCGCCATCTCATCGGTCAGTTCACGCTCATCATCCGCCAGAAGCACGAGAGGCGTGAGAGCGGCGGAATGCGACGCGGCGGACTCCTCGGCCCGCGCCTCACGCTCCGCGATGCCCCGAGAGGCGATCATCGTCTTCGACGTCACCCTTTGTCTCCCCAG
>CANJXD010000196.1 GCA_947478535.1 Acetobacteraceae bacterium | reverse complement strand
CGAAGCAGGGTTCCTGCCCTGCTGACCGAGGCCCTGCTGACCGAGGGCGCCGGCCACGGCCAGCACGGCCGCACCAAAATCACGCAACTTTCGCAACAAGTCTAATGACTCGATCTATACCGGCGACCTCGACGGCAGCGTGCATGGTGGCTACGGCGACGATGTGATTGTCGGTGGTGCCGCAAGTCAGACGATCAGCGGTCAAAGCGGCATGGACCGCGTGCGCGGCGGCGGCGGCGCGGACACCTTCCTCTTCGGCTACGGCGAGTATGAAGGCGCTGGCAACTACGACCGCATCCTGGATTTCAATGCCGCCGAAGGCGACAAGATCGACCTGCGGGAGATGGATGCCGATATCAATAGCGCGGAAACCGACGAAGCCTTCGTAATCGTCGGCGGCTTCACCCATGTCGCCGGGCAGTTGCGGATCAGCGCCGCCGGCGCCAATTGGCGCGTCAGCGGCGATGTGGACGGCGACGGGCTGATCGACCTCGATATCCTGGTCACCAGCACGGCCGCTCTGACCGCTGGAGACTTCCTGCTGTAGGCGTGGTGCAGGGGTGGGCCTGGCCCGCCCCTGGCCTTCGTCGGCGATCCGCGCCAAGCATTCGCCCATGAAGCTGCTCCTCATCAACGCCAATACGACCGAGGCCATCACGGATCGCCTCGTCGCCATCGCCCGTGCCCTGGCGCCCCCCGGCGTCACGGTGCAGGGGGCCACGGGCCGTTTCGGCGCCCGCTACATCGCCAGCCGCGCCGCCGCCGCCATCGCGAGCCACGCCACACTCAATGCCTTCGCCGAACATGGCGCGGATGCCGATGCCGTGCTGATCGCCTGCTACGGCGACCCGGGCCTCGATGCGCTGCGGGAGTTGGCCGGCGTGCCCGTGCTCGGCCTTGCCGATGCCTGCGCGCAGGAAGCGTCGCGCATCGGTCGCTTCGGCATCGTCACCGGCGGCGCCGCCTGGAAGCCGATGCTGGAGGAGTTTCACCAGTCCCGTGGCTATGGCGCCGCACTCGCCGGCGTGCGCGCCATCGCGCCCACAGGCGCAGAAATCGCCGCCGATCCCGATGCCGCCATCGCCGCCCTGGCCGCCACCTGCCGGGACTGTGCCGCGCGGGATGGGGCGGAGGTGGTGATCCTGGGCGGCGCCGGCCTCGCCGGCCTCGCCCCCCGCGTCGCGGCCCTGGCCGGGCTGCCGGTGCTGTGTTCGGTGGAAACCGGGGTCCGCGCTGCCTTTGCCGCTCTGGGTGCGCCTCGCATCCATGCCGGCACACAGCACGCGCCGGTCGAGAGCATCGGCCTGTCCCCGGCCCTGGCGAGGCTGCTCGGCTAATCCTTGGCGAAGCGCCGCTTCAGCGGAATCGCCGCCAGCGACAGCGCCGCCAGCCCCAGCAGCGCGCCGATCACCCGCGGCGTCAGCACCTGCCCCAACTCCGGCGTGCCCCCCGCCGCCAGCACGTCCCCCAGCCCGGCGCCGGCCAGGCTGAACACCGCCGTGCCGGGGATGATGCCGATCAGCGTCGTCACCGCGAAGACCGGCAGCCGCACGCCACAGAAGGCGGGCACCAGGTTGACCAGGAAGAAGGGAAACAGCGGCACCAGCCGCAGCACCAACAGGTACGGACCGGCATCGCGGCGGATGCCCCGCGCCAGTGCCTGGGCGCGCGGCCCCAGCCGGTCCAGCGCATCGGCGCCGAAGATGCGTCCCGCCAGCAGGAAGACCAGGCTCGCCCCGATCGTCGCCGCCACCACCGTCAGCGCCGTGCCGAGCACCGCGCCGAACAGCAGCCCGCCGGAGATCGTCAGCACCACCGCGCCAGGCACGGAAAGCGCGACCGCCGTCGCGTAGACCAGCATGAAGGCAAGCCCCGCCACCACCGCATTCGCCGCGACGAAGCCGGCCAGGGCCTCCCGGTGCCGCGCCAGCGTGTCGAGCGACAGCACCTCGCCGAGCCCTGCGAAGCGCAGCGCCACCACCAGCAGCAGGACTGCCAGCACGGCCCAGACCCGTCGGTCCCGCAGCCGCTTCATGCCCCAGCCTTCAGATCGTGGGCCGCTTGATCGTTCGCCGGCTGGTAGCGGGCCATGAAGCCGCGATCGATGCGGTCCTTCAGCCACCAAACCCAGCGGCCGCCGAAACTCAGCCCGTTGCGCGTGCCCAGCGCCCGGCCATTGCCGAGCGACATCAGCACCAGGAAATCCCGCTGCGGCCGATAGGGCACCATGGTCCCGCCCGTCGCCGCCGCCCGCAGATTGGCCCAGAGCACCGGCCCCTGCCGCACGGCATAGACCCCGGCCTTGGGCAGGGATGCGCCATCCAGGCTCGCCACATCCCCGGCCGCGAAGACATCCCGTCGGCCCACGGCACGGAGGAAGGCATCGACGCGCAGGAATCCCGCGTGGTCCCGCACCAGCCCTGTTGCGCTCAGCCATGGCGCCGCCGCCGCGCCGGTCGCCCAGAGCACCGCCTCCGCCGGCAGGGCGGGGGCCTCGCGGAAGCCCACCCCATCCTCGAACACCTCGGCGACATCCTCGCCCGCGTGCAGGATGATGCCGCGCTCGGCCAGCGCCCGCGTGGCGCGCTGGCGCAGCGCCACCGGGAAGCCCGGCAGCAGCCCGGCCTCACCCGCCACCAGTACCACCTCCACCCCGCGCGCGCGCAACCGCACGGCGATGGCGATCGCCACCTCGAACCCTGCCGCGCCGCCGCCGACGACGACGATGCGTTGGCCGATGGCGGCATGCTCCACCAACGCGTCGATGCGCGGCAGCAACCGGTCGATCGGCTTCAGGGGCAGGGCGAACTCCGCGGCGCCGGAAACCTCGCTGGTATCCGGCGTCGCCCCGGTATCGAGCGACAGCAGGTCATAGCCAAGCGCCGCCCCCTCCTCGCGGGAGACGCGCCGCGCATCGGGGTCGATCCCCGTCGCGCGGTCGATCACCACCTCCGCTTGCGCAAGGGCGCCGAGGCGCCGCACATCGGCCATCGCCTGTTCGGGACGGTAGAGCCCCGCGATCACCCCGGGCAGCATGCCGGAATAGGGCGACATCGCCTCCCGCGTCAGCAGCGTCAGCCGCCAGCCGGGCAGGGGCGACCCCGCCCAGCGGCGCAGCACCTCGATATGCGCGTGCCCGCCACCGACCAGCACAAGGTGCCGTTGTTCCGTCATCGCGCGTCATTCCGCATGCCGCGCGGTATAGCCGAACGCCCCCCCAAATCCTACTCCGCAGGGGCCGCCGCGACGCCGTGCGGCAAGGTTCCGGTCACACGACGGCGCGGCAACGCCACCGCGTGGAGCGCCGGCACCACCACCAGCGTCGCCACCGTGCCAAGCGCAAGCCCGCCGATCATCGCCACCGCCATCGGTCCCCAGAACACCGACAATGTCAGCGGGATGAAGGCGAGCACGGCGGCGAGCCCGGTCAGCAGCACCGGGCGCGCGCGGCGCACCGTGCTTTCGATGATGGCGCCCCGCAGTGCCATCCCGGCTTCCAGGTCCTGCCGCACCTGGTCCACCAGGATCAGCGTGTTGCGCATCACCATCCCCGCCAGCGCGATCACGCCCAGCAGGGCGACGAAGCCGAAGGGCTGGTCCATCACCAGCAGCGCCGCCGCGGCGCCGGGAATGCCGAGCGGCGCCGTCGCCACCACCAGCGCGACGCGCCCGGCATGGCGCAACTGCACCATCAGGATCACCAGCATCACCGCGACCATCACCGGGAACAGCGCGAACAGGCTGGCATTCGCCTTGCCCGCTTCCTCCGCCGCGCCACCGGCCTCGATCCGCATCCCCGGCGGCAGGCTGGCGGACAGCGCCAGCATCGCCGGCAGCGCCGCCGCCGTCACATCCGGCGCCTGCAGCCCCGGTGCCACTTCGGCGCGCACGGTCAGGAAGGGCTCGCGGTTGCGGCGCCACAGGATCGGCTCCTCCATCACCGGCTCCAGCCGCGCGATCTGCGCCAGCGGCACGCTGCCCTGCGCCGTGACGATGGTGAGGTCGCCGAGTTCGCCCAGCGCGCCGCGTTCCGCCAGCGGCGCCCGCAGCACGACATCCACCATCCGGTCCCCCTCCCGCAGTTGCGTCGCCGTGACGCCGGAGAGCAGGGATTGCAGGGATTGCGCGACCCCCTGCGGCGAAAGGCCGAGCTGCGCGACGCGCGCCGCATCCAGCACCAGGCGCAGGGATGGCGCGCGTTCGCCCCAGGCGAGCTGCACATCCCGCGTGCCCGGCACCGCCCGCAGCGCCGCCATCGCCTGTTCGGCGGCCGTGCGAAGCAGGTCCGCATCGCCGCCCATCACCCGGAACTGCACGGGAAAGCCGACCGGCGGCCCGAAATCGAGGCGGGAGACGCGGATGCGCGCTTCGGGCACGGCAGCTGATTCCGCGAAGGCCAGCAGCCTCTCGCGCAGGCGTTCGCGCGCCGGCACGTCGCGGGCCTGCACCACCAGCTTGCCGAAGCTTTCATTCGGCAGGTCCGGGTTCAGCGCCAGGAAGAAGCGCGGTGCGCCGGCGCCGACATACTCGGTCCAGGTCTCGGCGTCCGGATCGTCCTTCACCCTCTCCGCCACCGCGGCGAGGGCTGCCCGCGTCGCCGCGAAGCCCGCGCCCTGGCGCAGGTTCACATCCACCAGCAATTCGAGGCGGGAGGAGGTGGGGAAGAATTGCTGCCGCGTACGCCCCATGCCCGCGAAGCCGGCCACGAGCACCAGCAGCGCGAGGCCCAGCACCACCACGCGATGATCGACACGCCAGGCGACGACGCGCCGCAAGGCCCGGTAGCCACGGCCATCATAGGATACATGATGTGCCGCATTGGGCTTCGCCGTGGGCAGCAGCGCCACGCCGAGCCAGGGCGTGAACCACACCGCGACCAGCCAGCTCGCCAGCAGCGCGGCACCCACTACCCAGAAGATGCCCCCGGCATACTCGCCGGAGGTCGAGGCCGCGAAGCCCACCGGGATGAACCCCGCCATCGTCACCAGCGTGCCCGCCAGCATCGGCCCGGCCGTATTGCCCCAGGCGAAGGCGGCGGCCCGGGCGCGGTCCCAGCCTTGCTCAAGCTTCACCACCATCGCCTCGATCGCGATGATCGCGTCATCCACCAGCAGGCCGAGCGAGAGGATCAGCGCGCCGAGCGAAATCCGCTCCAGCTCCATCCCCCAATACAGCATCGCGAGAAACACGCAGGCGAGCGTCAGCGGCACCGAGAGCGCCACGATCACCCCCGCCCGGAACCCGAGCGAGAGGAACGACACCACCAGCACCACGCCGAGGGCCGCGGCGAATTTCAGCAGGAATTCCCCGACGCTGTCGGCCACGATCGCCGGCTGGTCGGCGATGCGATGGAGCGTGAGCCCGGCCGGCAGCCCCGCCTGGATCGCCGCCATGTCCGCGGCGAGCGACGCCCCGAGGTTCAGCACATTGAAGCCGCGCTGCTTCACCACGCCGAGAATGATGGCGCCCGCGCCTTCGTGGAACACCGCGGCCGAGGGCGGGTCCGCCAGCCCGCGCGTCACCGTCGCGATATCGCCGAGGCGGATGGTCCGCCCCTCCGTGGTGGAAACCGGAACGTCCCGGATCGCCGCCAGCCCATCGAGCCCACCGCCGAGGCGCAGATGCACCCGCGTCGCCCCTGTTTCCACGACGCCGGCCGGCGCCACCGGATTGTGGCGCGCCAAGGCCTCCACCACCGCGGAGGGCTGGATGCCGAGCGTCGCCATGCGGGCATGGCTCGCCTCGACATGGATGCGCTGGTCGATCTCGCCCTGGATCGCCACCTTCTCGACGCCGGTGATCCGCAGCAGGCGCAGGCGGATCGCTTCCGCTTGGCGAACGAGTTCGGGGTTCTCAGACCCGGTCGGGGAGGAGCCGGTCAGGGCATAAACGGCGGAATAGACGTCCGAGTATTCGTCGTTGAAGAAGGGACCGCGCACCCCGGCGGGCAGGCTGCCCGCGATATCCCCCACCTTCTTCCGCACCTGGTACCACAGCGCCGGCACCTCCCGCGGCGGCGTCGTGTCCCGCAGCAGCACGGTTGTCACGCTGGTGCCCGGCCGCACGAAGGTCTCGACGCGATCGAGCCAGGCGAGGTCCTGCAACCGGCTTTCGATCCGGTCCGCGACCTGCGCCTGCATCTCGGCGGCCGTCGCCCCGTGCCAGGAGGCGGTGACCACCATGACCTTGAGGGTGAAGGACGGGTCCTCCGCCCGGCCGAGCCGGAGATAGGCCCCCGCGCCCATCACCGCGAGCAGGAGGATGGCGAACAGCGTCAGCGCCCCGTTGCGGACACCCCAGGCGGAAAGGTTGAAGCGGTCCATCGCCGCGCCCTCAGCGCAGGGTCGCGGCAAGCCGCGTCTGGACGATGCGGACACGGCTCGCGGGGTCCAGCACTTGCGGCCCCATGGCGACGATGCGATCGCCGGGGCCCAGCGCGCCCGTCAGTTCCACCGTCTGTTCGCTGATCGCCCGGATGCCGACTGGCACCGCCTCGATCCCGCCACCGTCGCGTACCCGCCACACCATCGGCCCCTGGCCGCGATCATGCAGGGCGGAGAGCGGCAGGGTTGCCGCCGGCACGCCCTCCCGCACCAGCCGCACCGTGCCCGTCATGCCGAGCGCCACCCAGTCCGGCGCCGCCGGCAGGGCGAAGCGCACGGCATAGGTCCGCAGCACCGCATCGGCCTGGGGGGCGATCTCCCGGACCGTCGTCGCCAGCGGCACATCCGGCCGCGCCCAGAAGCGCGCCTCTGCCCGCGCGCCGGCGAGGTCCGGCAGGGCCGATTCCGGCACCCGCACCACCAGTTCCCGCTCCGCCGGATCGGCGATGCGCAGCACCGCCTGGCCTTCCGGCACCACCTGTCCCGCCTCCGCCAGTAGCGCCGTCACGAAGCCGGGGGAGGGGGCGGTCAGCGTCGTGTAGGACAGCCGGTTGCGCGCCAATTCCAGCCCCGCCCGGGCCGAGGCCACCCGTTCCGCCGCCGCCCGCGCCGCCGCCACGCGCTGGTCGTCATAGGAGGCCGCGACATGCCCGGCGGCCAGAAGCTGGCGGGACCGCCCCGCGTCATTCCCGGCTTGGCGGGACTGCGCTTCCGCCGCGGCGAGATCGGCCTCCGCCGCGCGCAGCGCCAGGCCGAGATCGGCGGGGTCCAGCGTCGCGAGGGGCTGCCCGGCCGCGACACGCTCCCCCACCTCGACCAGCCGCGTCGCGATCCGCCCGCCGGCCCGGAACGCCACATCCACTTCCCGCCGCGCGCGGACCACGCCGGTATGGGCGCTGGCCTGGTCCCCGGAGGAAAGCCGCACCTCCGCCACCTGCACGGCCCGGGCGGCCGGCGCGGCAGGCGGTTCGGCGGCCTGGGTATCGAGCCGGCAGGCGGCCAAAGGCAGGGTGAGGAGCAGCAGGGCGGCGCGGCGCGAAGCGACGGACATGAGGGGCCTTCCCCCGACGGGGAAGCCCTGCATATCGCCTTCGACTGACGAAAGTCAATAATCGTCAATCAGTATTCGTCACGCGCGTAGACCCCGGAGCAGCAGCGTGATCAGCGCGTCCAACTCCTGGCCGATCTGCTCCTCGGTCTCTCCGCGCTCGATACATTCGGCGATCATCACGGGGTGCACGAAGGCGAGGATCGCCCGCTTGAGGGACACCGCCGTCGCCTCGGCGTCGTCCTTGGCGAAATCGCCACTCGCCTGGCCGTCCATCAGCACATGCCGCATCGCGGTCTGCACGGCATGGATGAAGCGCTCGACCACGCCCCAATGCTCGGCCATCGCCGCCGTCACCAAGTCATGCAGCCGCTTTTCCGTGAAAAACAGCGCGAGATGCCGCTGGTGCAGTGTCGTCAGCAGGGCCCTGAGGCGGTCCGGCGGCGCCCCCGCGCCGCGCGCGATGGCCCAGAGCTCCGCCTCCACGCCATCCAGCATCCGGGCGGCGATCGCCTCGTTGATCGCGGATTTGGAGGGATAGAAGCGATAGATATTGGCCGGCGACATGCCGAGCTCGCGGGCGATATCGGCCACTGCCGTCTTCTGGTAGCCCATGGAACGGAACAGCGCCTCGGCGGTATCCTCGATCCGGCGGCGGGTTTCCGCGGGATCGGCACCACGGCGGGCGGGGGTATCGGGCGTATTCATGATGACTGATATAATCCATCAATCATCAGAATTCCATCCTTCCCTAACGTGATCCCATGGCGCGACTCGCGGGAATGCGCGAGCATGCCACGCATGACCCAATACAGCTTCGACCACCTCCACCTCCGCAGCCTGGACCCGGAAGCCGCAGCGGCCTTCTATGTCTCGGCCTTCGGCGCCACCATCAAGGCCCGCGTCACCATCGGCGGCAAGCTCCGCCTGGTGCTGGACCTGACGGGCCTGCCCTTCTTCATCGAGGAAGTGCCCGCCGGCACTGGCGCGCCGCCGGCGCCGCCCTTCCTTGGCCTGGAGCATATCGGCCTGACGGTCTCCGACATGGACGCCGCCGTCGCGGACCTGACGGCCAAGGGCGTCGCCCTGCTCGATGGCCCGCGGGAAGCCCGCCCCGGGGTCCGCATCGCCTTCTTCGCTGCGCCGGATGGGGCGCGGGTCGAACTGATCGAGCGCAAGGGCTGACCGAGCCTACCCGCACCCGTTGGGCGCCGATCCTTACCCTGCTTGCCGGCGGGGTGCTGGGGGCGGCGCAGATCGGCAAGGTGCCGGCGGCGATGACGACCATCGGCGCCGAATTCGGCCTGGGCCTTGCCGGGGCGGCGCTGCTGGTTTCCGTCTTCGCGCTGATGGCGGCGCTTGGCGGGCTTGCCATCGGCATGGCCGCCGGGAGGATCGGCGCCAATCGCGCGCTGCTGATCGGCCTTGGCCTCGGTGCCGTCGCTGCCTTCGCCGCCGCGCTGGCGCCTGGCCTGCCCTGGCTGATGGCCGCCCGCGTCGTGGAAGGCGCGGGATTCCTACTGGTGACGGTGGCCGGTCCCGGCCTCGTCGCAGGCCTCGCCGCGCCACGGGACCGGGCGGCGGCCATGGCGATCTGGGGCAGCTACATGCCCGCCGGCATCGCGCTCGGCTTGCTGACCGGCCCGCTGGTGGCGGGCTTCGGCTGGCGCATGCCCTGGATGGGCCTCGCCGCGTTGCTGGCGCTGGCGACGCTGGCCTGCTGGCGCATCGTGCCCCAGGCCCCACCCGCGCCCTCCGGCGCCTTCCTGCCGATGGGGCGGCAATGGCGGGCGCTGGTCGCGGCAAGGCGGCCCTTGCAGGTCGCGCTGGCCTTCGGGGCCTATAACGTCATCTATTTCGGCATCGCCGCCTTCCTGCCCGCCCGGCTCGAATCGCTCGGTGCCGGCACGGGGCTGGCGGGCGCTGCGGCCGCCCTGGCGGCGCTGGCCAATGCCGCGGGCAATCTGCTGGCCGGGGTGCTGATGCGGCGCGGCGTGGCGGCGGAGGCGTTGATCACCGGCGGTGCCCTCGCCATGGCGGTCAGCGCGGCGGCGCTCTACCTGATCGACGCGTTGTTCCCTGTT
>CANJXD010000195.1 GCA_947478535.1 Acetobacteraceae bacterium | reverse complement strand
GCGCCCTCCCCGAGCCCAGCGCCTACACCAGCGCCCAGCCCAGTTCCGTCACCAGCGCCGGAACCATCGCCCGTACCGGCGCCCGCACCCAGCCCGTCCCCTACGCCCGAACCCGCGCCTGCTCCGACGCCCGCGCCGAGCCCAGCGCCAACACCCGCACCTGCACCGGCTCCCTCGCCGAGCCCAGCGCCAACACCCGCGCCCAGCCCGACGCCCGCGCCGAGCCCAACGCCAACACCCGCACCTGCGCCGGCTCCCGCGCCGAGCCCGGCTCCCTCACCGAGCCCAGCGCCAACACCCGCGCCCAGCCCGGCTCCCTCGCCGAGCCCAGCGCCGACACCCGCGCCCAGCCCCGCCCCCGCGCCCGAACCAGCGCCGACACCCGCACCGAGCCCGACGCAGGCGCCGAGCCCAGAGCCCGCGCCCAGCCCAGCGCCAAGCCCGGCAACGCTATCCGAGCCCGCATCCTCGCCCGCGCCGGCGCCGACCCCCGCAGCCAGCCCAGCACCCGCTCCCTCCCCAAGCGCGAGCGACACGCCGGCGCCTGCCCCGCAGCAGGTGGCGGCGCTGACGACGCCGGCGGTCGCGCCTGCATCGCCAGCCCCCGCGCCCTCGCCTGCGGCCTCTCCCGTATCGCAGCCCGCCCCCTCGGCAGCATCGGTGCCAGGCCCATCGGGAGCGGCGGCGGCGCTGGCGGAGAGCGCGGCTTCGGCCGCCGCCGCCGCTGCTGCGGCCGGCATCGCCAGCCCCGCGGAAGCGCGGGCGGTGTTCGAAGGGCGGGCCGGGCAGGTCATCGCCCGGGGAGGATCTCCGGAACAGGCGGCGGCCGCCGCTGCACAGGCGCTGCGGCAGCTCGCTGAGTCCAACGCCCCCACCAGCCCGGCGGGCAGCATGGCGCAGGGCCTGGCCAGCGGCGGCGCGCCTGCCGATCCGGCGACGCTGGCCGCACTCGGCCGCGGTGCCTCCCCGGAGGCGGCGATGGCCCAGGCCGCCGCACGGGCGGAAGCGCGGGCAGCCATGCTCGGTGCGGCCGCCCTGTCCGAGACCGCCGGCTCCCGCGCCGCCAACGCGCTCGGCCAGGGTGGTGCGCCGGTTTCCGCCGCATTGGTCGCAGCCCTTGCGGCGGGGGGGGATCTGGCAACCGCGCTCGCCCGTGCCGCGGCGGCAGAGGCGACGCGGGCGGCGATGCTGGAGGCCGCCGGCGTGCCGATCAGCGCCGAGGCCGCCGCCGCCAATGCCCTGGCCAGCGGCGGCGCTGGCGTGCCGCCGGGCCTGGCGCGCGCACTCGGGCGCGGGCTGAGTGCCGAGGAGGCCGCCCGCCGGATGGTGGCGGCGGAGGCCGAGCGGAGCACCGCCCTCGCCCGCGCCGAGACCGGCGAAGGTGACCCGCTGGCGAGCGGCCTGGCGAATGGCGAGGCACCGACCACGCCGATCCGCGTGCTTGCCGGGGGGCGTATCGGCCCGCCCCCTTCGGATGACGCGGCGCAGCGCCGCGCGGCGGATATCGCGCTGAATCCCGATGATGCCTCGGCCGAGATCGCCGCCGGCACCCTGCCCCCGCTGCTGGCGGCGGAGTTGCGGCGGGACCCGCTGCTGGCGCGGCTGTTCATCGCGGCGCTGCGCCGGGGTGCCTCGGCGGAAGCAGCGCTCGCCACGGCGCGGGACGCCGCCGGTGCCGCGTCACGCCTCGCGGCCCGGATCGACCTGGGCGGGGATGACCTGCTGATGCGCCTCGCCACCGCGCGGGTCGATCCCGCCTACCTCGCCGGCATCGCGGAGGGGGCGGAACTTGACCGCTTCCGCACGCTGCTCGGCCACATCCTGCAGGACCGCGTGACGCCGAGCGAGGCGCTGCGCCAGGTCCGTGCCCTTCTTGTTCCCCTCGCCGATCCCGCCCCGCGCGCGGCATCCAGGACCAGCCCATGACCCAGCCCGCCGCGAGCCTCGCCGAGCGTATTCGCGCCCTGCCCAAGATGCGCCTGTTCCTGCTGCTGCTGCTGTTGGCGGCGATCGCGGGGGGCATCGGATCCGCCATCGCCTGGGTCACCGTGTTCCGGGCGCCGCTGGGCAGGCCGGTGGCCATCGCCCTGGTGGCGCCGCTGACGGGACCCGACGCGGCACTCGGCACCGCGATGCGCGATGGCGCGGCGCAATGGGTGGCGCAGCAGGCGCGGGCGCCACGCGGGCGACTGATCGAATTGCGGGTGGTGGACAGCCACGCCGAAGCCGATGGGATTGCGCGGCTGGCGGCGGATGGCGATGTCGCCGCCCTGCTGACCGGCCCCGGGGTTCCGGCGACGACGCTGGCCTCCCTGGGCCTGCCGCGTATCGCTCTGTCCGGCGGCGAGGTGGCGGCGGGAAGCTGGTCCTTCCCGCTCTCCGCCACACCGCTGGAGGAAGCGCGGTTCCTGGCGAACTACGTGCGCAATGTCCTCGGGGAAAGGCTGGTTTCCATCCTGCTCCCGGAAGGGGCGGCCGATGGCGAGATCGCGGATGCCTTCGATGAGACCTTGCAACGCTTCGGCACCCGCGTCGTCTATCGCTGGGCGGCACCAGCAACAGGCCCAGCCCGGGCGGCCCGGCTGCGCGAGACGGCGCGGGAGATCGCGGAACGGCAGATCGCCGGCACCATCCTGATCCTGGGCGGGCCGGACTTCGCGGCCGATGCGGTGGCGGCGCTGGGGGCCGCGGAAGTGCCAAACCGCATCATCGGCCTGCGGGGGCTGGCGACGAGCGCCTTCCAGGCCAGGCTGCGGGAGGTGTGGCGCGGCCCCGGCTCGCTTGGCGCGGCGCTGAACGGGGCGTTGGTGGCGACACCGCTGCTGTTCGACATGGCGGGGCTGGAAGCGCAGGCCTTCCAGGATGCCTTCCGCGCCCGGCAGGGCAGCGCGCCGGATTGGCTGGCCGTGCTGGGCCATGATGCCGCCCGCGCGCTCGGCACCGCCATCACCGGCCTGCGCGCGCCAGGCACCGCCGACGGCACCGCCTTGCGCGCGCCGTTGCGGGATGCCCTGGCGGCGGCGCAGACGCCGGAGACCGCCCTGCCAGGCTTGGCCGGGCCGGTGTTTTTCGAGGAGCGTGGCGCGGCATTGCCGATCCTGATCGGGGCCTATGATGGCCAGGCGCTGGTCGCGGCGCGGACGCAGCTATCGCCGATCCGCGACGAGGGCGTTTCCAACTACATCGAGCAGTTGCAGACCGGGCGCGTGCTGTATGTGAACGACCGTTTCATGTACCGCACCAACGTCATCTCCGCCGGGCTGCGGCTGAACAAGGTGACGGCGCTCGATACCGAGGCGAACACGGCCGAGCTCGACTTCATGCTGTGGTTCCGTTGGCGCGGCGCGGCGGCGGCACCGGATGTGGTGTTCGGCAATGCGGTGCAGCCGATTGTGCTGGGTGAGCCCGAGCGCGCTTCCGATGATGGGGAGGAACGCTATCGTGCCTGGCGGGTGCGCGGGCGCTTCTTCCTGAACAGTTCCGGCGCCACCCATGCCTTCGGGACGCAGGGCGTCGATATCAGCTTCCGCCACCGGACGCTGGCGCGGAACAACCTGATGTTCGTGGCCGATGTCGTCGGCATGGACCTCGCGGGCCCAGGGCGCGCGGCGCCAGTGGCGCGGGGGTGGCTGGCCGAGTTGCTCGGCGCCGATACCGCCGGCGGCTCCGCGCTGGTCCGCCAGCTTTCGGAAGCGCGGGTGCTGGCGGGCATCCGCGGCTACCTCGTCGATGAGGCCTTCCTGTCACAGGAACTGGCACGCGCGGGCAGCGATGGGGACCCGAGCTATGTCGGCTTCGGCAAGCCGCAGCCGCTGTTCTCCCGCATCACGCTCGACATGGTGCTGAAGCGGGACGAGATCGACCTGCGGGCGCTGCTGCCGCGCCAGGCGCTTGCCTACCTCGTGATCTTCGCGCTGTCGGGGGCCATTCTCGCGCAGTTGCTGGATGGGCGGGATCGCGGGCAGTTCTGGCGGATGCAGACGCTGGTTCTGCGACTGATCACCTGGCCTGTGCTGCTGGGCGCGGGCAGCGCGCTGGCGCTGGACTATGCGGTGGCGAATGCCGGGCTCGCCGTGGTCTCGGCCATCGATTTCACGGCCCGCGCGCTGTGGTGGCTGGTGCCGGCGCGGCTGCTGACGCTGACGGTGGATCGCTTCATCTGGTCACCACTGGAATCCCGGTCCCAGCGCCGCGTGCCGACGGTATTCCGCATCGTCGTCGCCGGCCTGATCTACGCCATGGCCGGCTTCGGCATCGTGTCCTTCGTGCTGGAACGCCCGGTGACGAGCCTGCTGGCAACCTCCGGCCTGTTGACATTGATCATCGGCCTCGCCGTGCAGTCGAACCTCCGGGACATCTTCTCCGGCGTCATCCTGAACCTGGAACGCCCCTTCGTGCTGGGGGATTGGGTGCGCATCAACAAGGTGATCGGGCAGGTGCACGACATCTCCTGGCGCACCACGCGCCTCGTCAGCGACCGGGAGCAGGAGATCGCCTTCGCCAATGGCAAGGTGGTGGATGCGGAGATCGAGAACCTGACCAAGGCAGGGTTCTACGATGCCTCCATCTCGATCTACCTCGACCCCCGCTGCCCGCCGGATGAGGTGATCGCGGCGGTGAAGCGGGCGGCGGCGAGCATCACGGATATCCCCTTCACCCTGGCGCGCGCGGCGCTCATGGGGATCGACAACCACCATGGCGGCTGGGCCTGCCGGTACGTCGCCGATCTGCGGCTGCCGGAGATGAACTATTTCGTGCGGATGCGGGCGGCGATCTGGCCGGCGATCTGGCGGGAATTGCATGCGGCCGGGCTGGGCTGGGCGCTGACCCCGCGCCAGGGGGATGGGCTGCGCGAAACCGCGCAGGTGGTGCCGCCCCAACTGGAATTGAGGGCGCCGGGGGTGGCGGGGTAGGGCGCGCCCCTACCCCCAGCGCGGGATCTCGGGAAATCAGCCCCGGGCGATGACGGTGCGGATGACCTGGAGCGCTTCGTCCACCATCCCCGATGTCACGTCGAGATGCAGGCAGGCGCGGATGCGCCCGCCGAGAAAGCTGACCTGCACGCCCTCCATCCGCAGGCGGCGGGACAACTCCAGGCTCGGAACGCCGGTGCCGGTGCTGTCGAAATAGACCAGGTTGGTCTCCGGCTCATGGATCGTGATGCCGGGGATCTGCGCGAGCCCGCGGAACAGGGACTTCGCATTCGCGTGGTCATCGGCCAGGCGTTCGACGTGATGGTCCAGCGCATAGGTGCAGGCGGCCGCGCAGATGCCGGCCTGGCGCATCGCCCCGCCAAGCCGCTGCTTCCAGCGCCAGGCGTCATCGATGAACTCCCGCGTGCCACACAGCACGGCGCCGAGCGGCGCGCCGAGGCCCTTGGTGAAATCGAGCCAGACGCTGTCAAAGCCCGCCGTCATCTCGGCCGCGGAAACGCCGGCGGCGACGCAGGCATTCATCAGCCGCGCGCCATCCATATGGGTGACGAGGCCGGCGCCATGCGCGATGGCGGCGATCTCATCGAGCGTCGCCTTCGGCCAGACGGCGCCGCCACCGGTATTCGCGGTCTGCTCCACCTCCACCATCCGCTGCGTCGGCGTGTGGCGGGATTTTCCGCGGATGGCGGCCCGCAGCGCGTCCGGCGAATACATCCCCCGATCGCCCTTCAGGGGGTAGATCTGCACGCTGGCGAGCGCGGCATGGGCGCCACCCTCGCTGGTGAGGATATGCGCCGTCTCATGCGCGATGATCTCCTCGCCCGGGCGCGTATGCGTCAGCGTCGCGGCCACGTTGCACATGGTGCCGGACGGCATGAAGACGGCGGCTTCCTTGCCCATCAGCGCGGCCATGCGGTCACACAGCTCGTGCACGCTGGGGTCGTCGCCATGCTGCTCGTCGCCGACCTCGGCGCGCATCATCGCGTCCTTCATCGCCGGCGTCGGTTTGGTCTGTGTGTCCGAATACATGTTGATCCGGACGGGCGGCGCGCCGGCGGGGGGACGTTCGGGGGCGTGGACCATGGTGTTCCGTGACTGGCTGGGATGGGACGCAGCCTGCCAGGGAAAGGGGGTGGGGTGAAGCGGCCCCCCCTCACTCAACCCTCTCCCCCCCAAGTGGGGGAGAGGGCTTTTCCAGTCAGGAGACGATCGTCTCGCCGCTGGGGTTCCGAATGACGTAGCCATAGGCGAGGTTGCTGCGCTCCCCGCCCCGCGCGGCATACTCGGCCTTGGCCTTGGCGACGTTGTCGTCCAGCAGGTCGGCGCGGCGCTGGTAGTTGTACATCTTCGCGCTGTTCTCCCCGAAGATCATACGCTTGATCGGGCCATCGGCCGGACCGAGCGGCGCGAAGCCGTGCTGGCGCTGCATCGCCTCCGGGATTTCGAGCCGCCGCAGCGCCTCGATCTGCCATTGCGGGGAGCCGGTCCAGACCGCGTCGGTGCCCCACACCACATGATCCGCGCCGAGGCCGCGGATCAGCGTGCCCATCAGCGCGGCACAGAGGCCGGGCTCGACCACCGTGGTCTGGGCGAAGATCTGGCCGAGGTCGCCATAGACATTCGTCACGCCGAACTTCGCGGGAATCTCCGCGAGGTCCGTCGTCCAGTCCACGCGGCCGGTGCGGGCGAACTGCTCCACCCCGATGCCCGCGCCACCACCACCGGTCCAGCGATAGGCGCTGTGGTAGATGACGAACTTGATACCCGGCCAATCCTTCGCCGCCTTGCCCACATCATCGACGCCGGCAAACGGCAGCAGATGCGGGAAGCGGTCCGTGACCTGCTGGGGATAGAGCCCCTTATGGACGCAGACGATGCCCTTCCCGGCGCGCAGGATGCGCTCATAGAACGGGTACATCAGGCGTTCGTCATCCATCCGCCAGGGATGCTGCGCCAGGTGCTTGTTGGTGTTGTCGCCGACCGTGTAGCCCTTGAAGCTGTCCACGTTCAGCTCGAAGATGCAGCGCTCCACCTCCTCCATCCAGCCGGGCTGGCCCGGGGTGAAGATGCCATGCGACATGGCGCGGCGCGTGCCGGCGGCGTCGTTCACCCGCTTGCGGGCATCGAACTTCATGTCGTTGGTCAGGAACCAGTCACGCGCATCCTCGGACGGTGCGCCGGAGATCAGCGCCACCTTGGTGTCACTGTCGAGGAACATCTCCTTGAACCAGTTCGCTTCCATGAGCGATTCGATCGTCTGGTCCTCGACGCGGATCTGTGGGTTCCAGCCGGCGCGGCCGACATTGCGGCGGGCCTCGACGAAGGTCATCAGCCGCGTATCCGGGCGCAGGAAGTGCGTGTGCACATCCATGATGAACTGGTCCTTGAGCGTCGCCGCCCGGGCATCCGCCGCCCCGGGCGTCTGCGCCTCCGCCTTCGAGACACCATAGAGCGGGCCGTATTCGTCATTCATCGCAAGGAAGGCGGCGGCCATGCCGGCGGCGGTCTGGAGGTAGCGGCGCCGCGTCATGCCCTGCTTCGGCGCGATCTCATCCGCCATGGCCTTGATGCTGGCCTCGACGCGCTTCTGCCGTTCATTTTGCGGCATCGGCCAGAATTCGTCGGAGGAGACGACCTGCGTCGGGATCGGCGAGGGAAACATCGCTTCATCCGCCGGTTGCAGCTTCTCGAGGTCATCCTCGCTGAGGAATCCGGTCATGACGTTCTGTCTCCCTGGGCCTGCCCATGATTGGAGGTTTCCGAGTGACAATGTCGCCATGCGGCAGGGCGCCGCACAAGGGTTGTTACAGGGCGCCCCAGCCCCGATCCACGCGACGGCGGCCAGATCAGGCGCTAGGGGCGGGTGTTGCCGGGGCGGCGCCGGGGGTGGCGCGGCGATAAAGGATAAAGGCGCGACGTTCGAAGGCGCGCACCATCAGGCGCACGGCCTCGTTGAACACGGTGCCGATGACGGCCTGCAGCAGCCGCGACTTGAATTCGAAATCGACGAAGAAATCGACCTCCGTCCCCCCCGCCACCGGCCGGAAGCGCCAGTGGTTGTTCAGGTAGCGGAAGGGGCCGTTGAGGTAGCGGACATGAACGTGGTGCGGGCGTTCCAGCAGCACCTGGCTGCGGAAGGTCTCGCGGAACATCTTGAAGCCGATAGTCAGGTCCGCGACCAGTTCCCCCTCGGTGCGGGAGATGATGCGCGCGCCGACACACCAGGGCAGGAATTCGGGATAGCGGCGGACATCGGCCACCATCTCGAACAACTGGTCCTGCGTGAAGGGCAGCACCCGCTTTTCCGCATGCGTCGGCATCAGGGCGCCCGGGCCGCCAGTTCCGCCAGGCGCGCATCCCGCAGAAGCGCGAAATCCCGGTCCGCGTGGTAGCTGGATCGCGTCAGGGGCGTGGAGGAGACCAGCCGAAAACCCTTGCCGCGGGCGGCACTCGCATAGTCGTCGAATTCCTCGGGCGTGACGAAGCGGTCCACGGCGGCGTGCTTTACCGTGGGTTGCAGGTACTGGCCTATGGTCAGGAAATCGACCTCCGCGCTGCGGAGATCGTCCATCACCTGCAACACCTCGATCCGCTTTTCACCCAGCCCGACCATGATGCCGGATTTGGTGAAGATGGAGGGATCAAGCTGCTTCACCCGGTCCAGCAGCCGCAGCGAGTGGTAGTAGCGCGCACCGGGGCGGATGGTGGGATACAGCGCCGGGACGGTTTCGAGGTTGTGGTTGAACACATCCGGCCGCGCCGCGACGACGACTTCGAGCGCGCCATCCTTGCGGAGGAAATCGGGCGTCAGTATCTCAATCGTGGTGTCAGGCGCCGCATGCCGTAACGCGCGGATGGTCTGGGCGAAATGCTCGGCGCCGCCGTCGCGGAGGTCATCCCGATCGACGCTGGTGACGACCACATGGCGCAGGCCGAGCTTGGCCACGGCATCCGCCACCCGCCGCGGCTCATCGGTGTCGAGTGCCTTCGGCATCCCCGTGGCGACGTTGCAGAAGGAACAGGCGCGGGTGCAGGTATCGCCCATGATCATCATGGTGGCGTGGCGCTGCGACCAGCATTCCCCGATATTCGGGCAGGCCGCTTCCTCGCAGACCGTGACCAGCTTGTGTTCCCGCATCAGCGCCTGGGTTTCGCGGTAGATCGGGCTGGTGGGCGCCTTCACCCGGATCCAGGCGGGCTTCCGCTGGATGGGGTTGTCCGGGCGATTGGCCTTTTCCGGGTGCCGGTCGGCACCACGGCGCGGCAGTTCCGCCTCAGCGGTGTCCGCCTTCCGGTGATCGATCTCAACGCGGGTTGTCATGGCCATCATCTGGCGCTGGGTGCGCCCCCCGTCAATCGCGGGAAGCGGAACGCGTCCGCCTCCCTGCCCGGCGATCACATGTGGATGACACGGCCATAGGCGTCGAGCACCGATTCATGCATGGTTTCGCTCACCGTGGGGTGCGGGAAGACGGTGTGCATCAGCTCGACCTCGGTCGATTCGAGGGTGCGGGCAATGGCGTAGCCCTGGATCATTTCCGTGACTTCCGGCCCGACCATATGCGCGCCGAGCAGCTCCCCGGTCTTGGCATCGAACACCGTCTTCACCAG
>CANJXD010000194.1 GCA_947478535.1 Acetobacteraceae bacterium | reverse complement strand
GCGCAGGATTGTTGATCAGGGAATCACAGAATGCCCGCCGTCCCCGCCATTCTCGCCGAAATCCAGGGCCTGCTTGAGCAGAAGGCAAGTGGCCGCTACGGCCTGACATCGATCAACCAGCAGCAGCATGCCCTGCAGGCCGCTTGGCTCGCCGAGCGCGAGGGCCGCGGCGATGCGCTGGTGGCCGCGGCGCTGCTGCACGATGTCGGTCATATGGTGCATGAGCTCGGCGACGATCCGGCCGATGCCGGGATCGACGACCGGCATGAGGAACTCGGCCACGCCTGGCTGATATCCCATTTCGGCCCCGACGTGACCGAGCCGGTGCGACTGCATGTCGCGGCCAAGCGCTACCTCTGCGCGGTTGAGCCAGACTATTTCGCGAAGCTCTCACCTGACAGCGTAAAGAGCCTGGAATTGCAGGGCGGCCCGATGTCGGAGGCGGAGGTGAAGGCCTTCGAGGCGCTGCCATACAGCGGGGAGGCGGTTCAGCTGCGACGCTATGACGAGCAGGCCAAGGTGAAAGGGCTGGAGACGCCGCCTGTTTCGCATTTCATGCCGTCCGTGGAGCGCAGCGTGCTGGCGTAGGCGGCGCGGGCTGACGTGGCCTCGGCATTGCGCGGCCCATCTGGGTAGATCGAAGCGGCTCACCTTTTCCTACTTGTTCTCCATCGCCCGCATGAACGCCGTGTCGAGTTCCGCCAGCAGCGGCGCTCGTGCTGCCCGCAGCCGGGCGCGGTGGATCTCCCGCGCCATGGGCATGTCGATGCTGACGCGGCGGGGCACCTCGTCGTTGAAGTCCGCCGACCAGGCGTTCCGCCAGGTGCGATCGGCTGGCATGGCGTCTGAATCGACGAGGGCGACAGGCATGCCCTCCGGCATCAGCCCGCGCGCATGGCGCAGCAGCGCCTCCTCCGCTGTCTCGCCGTCCTGCGCTTCGGCCTGCACTGGGGTGATGACGGCGAGGGGCCCGCCGGGCTGGGGGTAGATGGTACGCAGCATCACGGATCTCCGAAAAAGATGCCGTCCATCCACGTGGCATCCGCCAGCGTCCGCGTCCCGGCGCCATTGTCGTAAACGCAGTTCCAGCGGCAGGAGATGGCGTTGCGCTGCGAGGTATCGACCCGCGGCTGCAGGATCAGCGCAAAGCCGGCGGTCGCAAGCGCGCTGGCTGTGAGATTTTCAACACCGACCAGGGCAGCCAATTCACCTCCGTGGCGTTCACGGGCCTGCTGCAGGAGAAGCAGATCGCGATCTGCATGGCTTGAGCGCCGAAGGCAGTCTAGGCGCGGCGCTTGGCGAGACAACGTATTCGTCGAGCGGCGTTGGCGGACCGTGAAGTACGAGGAGGTGTATCTGCGCGCCTATGACAGCGTGAGCGATGCGCGCGCGTCGCTGGGCCGGTATCTGGATTTCCACAACTCCCGGCGGCCGCATTCGAGCCTTGCGGCGCGGACGCGGGAGCAGGCATATCTCGACCACACGCCACAGAGGATGGCAGCGTGAGGACGCCGCCGGTGCCGCGGCCTCACTCCGGTTGGGCTACGCCCCCCTGGCCATGACGCGCAGCTGATAGGCCGGCGGCAGATAGCTGTCGCGCGGGCCAAACACCGCGACGACGCCGATGGATGCTGGTGCGGCCAGGGTGAGCTGGATATCGGTGGTGGCGCCGGCGGCGACGGCCGGGACGCGCCAGACTTCGCCCAGCGGCTCGGTCAGGAGGTTGCGCACGCCGAGACCAGTGGCCTCGCGGGTTGCAGTGATCTCCTGGGCGGTATCGGCGAGATTGGTCCAGGCGAGCATGCTGGGCATGGCGTTATCCCCACAGCAGGGCCTCGGTGCGATCGCCGCGCAGCGAGATCGCGCGAGCGATGAGCACCCGGCCATTGGCAAGCCCGTGGCGAGGCCAGGTCAGGCGCAACGCCTGGGCAGCATGGGCGGGGCGCTGGATTGCAGCCAGTTCCGCTCGCCAAAGGCGGCGGCGGAGCAGCTCGAACTGCTGTATGCTGGCCTGCCGGCTGACCGCTGCCACAACACCGTCACCCCGGCGTCAAGCGGCGGCATCATCGTCGGCAACGACAACAACTTGCCGTTCAGCGCCGGCCGCCGCTTCTTCCAGGCCGACAGCAACGAGCTGATCCTGCTGCACGTGCCGGAGTTCCTGCGCGCGCGATGAGGCCGGCCCGTGCATGAAAAAGGGCGGGAGGCAAAAGCCTCCCGCCCTTCTCGGTTCCGCGCCGGTGGAGCAGCCGGTCTGCTGGATGGCCGAGACGCGCCATGCCTCGCCGGGGAAGCGGACGCAGGTCCAGATCTCGGTTGCGGTCTGGCGGTTGGCCGGGTGGCCCTCCAGCGGACGATCGAGGAAGGCCGTCACGCGCTCGTCGATATCCTTGCACAGCTTGGAGACGGTGGATTTGGAGATGCCCGACAGGCCCATGGCCTGGACCAGCTGGTCGACCCGGCGGGTGGAGACGCCGCCGATCCAGGGTTGAACGCAGTGCGTTCAACTGTAGCGCGACAATCTGGATAGGAACGGCGCGACAAACAGGATGAGAAACTGTGGTCGTGGCGTTGGGATGATTGTCGCGGCGCGACAGTCAGGCAAGGGCTTTTCGGGTCCGCGCGACAATCAAGACGAGGGGCTGATTGTCGCGCGGGTTGGCGGTCGTCCTGGTCCGCGCTTTCGTTCGATGGCGGCGCGCCTGCGGTAGCTCTCGACGTTCATCTCGAAGATCGTGGCGTGGTGGACGAGGCGGTCGACGGCGGCGAGGGTCATGACCTGGTCGGGAAAGATGCGGCCCCATTCGCCGAAGGGCTGATTGGCGGTGATGAACATGGAGCGTCGTTCGTAGCGTGCGGCGATGAGCTCGAAGATGACGCTGGTCTCGGCCTGGTCCTTGGTGACGTAGGCGATGTCGTCGAGGATCAGCAGATGGTACTTATCGAGCTTGGCGATAGCGACCTCGAGCTGAAGGTCGCGCCTGGCCACCTGGAGCTTCTGGACGAGATCGGTGGTGCGGGCGAACAGCACGCGGTAGCCGTTGTCGATGAGGGCATATCCAAGTGCCGCGGCGAGGTGGCTCTTGCCGGTGCCTGGCGGCCCGAAGGCCAGAATGTTGGCGCCCTTCTTGAGCCAACCGTCGCCGGCGGCGAGCGCCATGACCTGAGCCTTGCTGACCATCGGCACGGCGTCGAAGTCGAAACTGTCGATGGTCTTGTCGGGCGGCAGCCTGGCCTCCTCCAGATGGCGCTGGATGCGCCGGTTGGCACGCTCGGCCATTTCGTGCTCGGCAAGGGCGGCGAGGAAGCGTGCGGCGGGCCAGCCCTCCTTGTCGGCGCGGGCAGCGAGATCGGGCCAGACCAGCTTGATGGCGGGCAGGCGGAGATCGGTGAGGGCCAGGGAAAGGCGGCCGGCGTCGATGCTGGCCGTGCTGAACCCCGCCTTGGCGGCGGCGATGGGCACGGGCTCGGTTCTGCGGAACGTCATGTACAGCCTCATCTGGCGGTCGGTGACATGGCGGCCGGGCAACGGCGGACCCTCGTGGCGAAGGTCCCAATCCGATGCCCACCCGACCACGACCGCCAGATACCCCCGGACAAGAGGGCCCCGCCGCGCGTTCTCATCCTGTTTGTCGCGCTGCATTCAACCCTGGATCACCGCGACCAGGGCTTTCTCGGAGGTCTTTCGGGGCTCGAGAAAGGGCGGGAAGTAGCTGCCCTGGCGCAGCTTGGGGATGCGCAACGCCAGCGAGCCCAGCCGGGTGTCGAGCGTGCGGTCACGAAAGCCGTTGCGGTAGGTCAACCGCTCGCCGGTGCGTTCGTGCCGGCCGGCGCCGATCTGTCCTTCCACATCGGCCTCCATGATCCATTGCACCACCGCCTCGGCGGCGCGCAGGAAATCGGCACCGCCGGTCTTTGCCAGCAGCTCCGCCAGCGGCAGTCTGTCGTCGGTCATCCGATCCTCGATCGGTTCGGTGTGGAGTGTCGCAACACCACCCTAACCGCAGGAGCCGGTGACCATCTCAAACCCGGCGGGGGGGGGGGTGAACCCACCCGCAACGATCAGCGAATTTCCACCACCAGCGCGGACGCTATCGCGCTGCGCTTCGCTGACCGCATTTTTTTCCGGTACAGCTAGTCCAGATGCGACTTGGCTTCAGCTTGCGTGTCGACTGGGCAGACTTTCATTGGAGGGGGCTGCCTGCCCTGGGTCGAGTGCCGACGCCGGGCATGCAATACAAGAAACCGATACGGCGGCTCGGCCGCAGCCTCTGGAGAGGAAGACAGCATGTTTTCGGCGGGACAGAGGGTCTGGCACCGCGACGGTAAGCGCGGCGGCAAGGTGCTTGAGTGCGATGGGGACCGGGTCTTCATCGAGCAGGACAACGGTGTTGAGTCGGACTTCCGGGCCGGCGATTTGACCGCAACGCCGCCAACAGGACCGACGGCCTTCGGCGCCAAGCCAAAGGACGCCAAGCCGACTGCCTACACCATGCCGAATCGCGCCCTGACGACTGCCGAGGTCACCCCGGAGCACGCGCGCGTGCTCGGCATCATCCCCCCACGCACGATTCAGGCAGTTGCCGTTCTCTTCGAGCGCAGGCTCGGTGCGGGGAAGTTCAGTGCACTCGGCATCGCCGAGAAGCTGAACGTCATCGCAGAGATCACCGCCGTGCCATACCGCACGATGCGGCAATACAGCGACCGCCCCGGCGAGCTCAGTCTTCTGATGGGCAAGGGCCTTGCGGACAGCCAGAAGGCGGTCTGAGGCTGGCGACCTCGGGATTGCATGTCCAGGGTCACAACCCCGACGGCCAGCCAGCAGCGCGCTCGCTGTCACGCCGCCCTGGTCTGCGGCAGGAGCCCGAAGTGCAGCGAGACGACGCCCTGCTGCAGCCAGACGCGGCGGCGCAGCATCTCCATCCTGCGCGTGGTGGTCGGGCTACGGGTGCCGCGGTCGAGGCTGGACCCCGGCGGCAGAGGACCACCTGGGAGCGTCATGCCGGCACCATAAGCGCGTCGAAGGGTACTGGCCTGATGGCCTGCTGAGCGATGAACCCACGCGGCCAGCGCATGCGCAAGCCGGAGTGCGGGTGTATGGCGTTGTAGTCCTCAAACCAGGTGGGCAGCTGCTGAAGGACGGAGATGGCGTCTGGCCTGGTCCAGCATTTCGGCACCCCCGATCTGCTTGGCATGGCGTTTGGCACCCACCTCGCCTGACGCATTCCTCGACATCTCCCGGATGCGGCGCAATGCGAAGCGCGCGCCCGCGCTGTGGGCATCGCGATACACACGCTGCGGTTCAGGACCATCTCCGGCGCCGAGACCCTGCCCGACTGGGAGCGCCGTCTCTTGCTGGGCTTCGCGGCGTTGAAGCCCGCGGTCATTGCGACGATGCTCGATCGCTTTCCCCGCATGCGCGAACGGGTGGCGCGCGCCCTGCGGTACTGGCCGTCCGACATGCCGGGTTTCGCGGTGCTGCTCGCGGCGCGCGGCTTCGCGCTGGAGGAGGCGGGCAGCTACGCCGAGGCGGAGGAGGATGCACGGGCGGCCATCGCCCTGGAACCGCATCTGTATTTCGCCCATCACGGGATCATGCACGGCCTGGCGATGAACGGCCGCCCCGAGGATGGCCTCGCCAGGAGCGGGGAGCACGCGGCGCGGTGGCGCCTCGGCTGAAAGCGGCGCGCAGGGCCCTCTCTGGTGGCACAACCTAAGCGCACTTCCTGCCCAACCAACTGGCGGCGACCTAGACGCGGCTCCGCCCGCAACATGTCGGGACACACCGCGAACTCTTGTCTCCCGTCAGGCGTCTTCTGGGCTGCCCTACAGAACCTTGCCGCTTTCGGGATCGATCAGGTGCATGTGGTTCAGGTCGGCGGCGAATTGCATCGGGCGCCCGGGCTCCGCCGGCGTTGTCGGGTCGATGCGGCAGCAGACCTCGGCGCCTTGCAGCCAGAGATGGACGAGGGTCTCCATGCCCATGGGCTCGATCACCTCGGGCGTCAGTTCGAACACCGCGATGTTGTCGCGGTCGAGGTTCTTCACCTCGGTCAGGTGTTCGGGGCGGATGCCGAACAGCATGTCGCGGCCAGCGGCGCCCTGGTAGCGGGCGGTGCGGGATTCCGGGACGGGGACGGTGATGTTGTTGGGCAGCGTGACGCGGAGCGCGCCGGAGCCGATCTCGACCCGGGCGGGGATGAAGTTCATGGCGGGGCTGCCGATGAAGCCGGCGACGAAGCGTGTCTTCGGGTGGTGGTACACCTCCTGCGGCGGACCCACCTGTTCGATGATACCGTGGTTCATGACGACGACGCGGTCGGCGAGCGTCATCGCCTCCACCTGGTCATGCGTGACGTAGACGGTGGTGGTCTTGACGGTCTGGTGGACCTTCTTGATCTCGGTCCGCATCTGCACGCGCAGCTTGGCGTCGAGGTTCGAGAGCGGTTCGTCGAAGAGGAACACCTTGGGGTCCCGCACGATGGCGCGGCCCATGGCGACGCGCTGCCGCTGGCCGCCGGACAGCGCCTTCGGCTTGCGTTCCAGCAGAGGCGTGATGTCGAGGATCCGGGCGGCGTTGTTGACGCGCTTCGCGATCTCCTCCTTCGGGAATTTGCGGAGCGTCAGGCCGAAGGCCATGTTCTCGTACACCGACATGTGCGGGTACAGCGCGTAGTTCTGGAACACCATGGCGATGTCGCGGTCGCGAGGCGGGATGTCGTTGACAACGGTGCCGCCGATGGCGATCTCGCCGCCCGTGATCTCCTCCAGCCCCGCGATCATCCGCAGCGTCGTGGATTTGCCGCAGCCGGAGGGCCCGACGAGGACGACGAATTCGTGGTCGGCGATATCGAGGTCGATCCCCTTCACCGCCTGCACGCCGCCGTCATAGGCCTTCACGACCTTGCGGATGGAAACCTGTGCCATCGTAAGTCCTTTTGCAGACCCGTCCGATGCACACCCTCGCGCCCCCGCGCCCCCGCGCCCTGGGGCGCTGCGGCGCTGCGGCGCTGCGGCGATCGCGCGGCGTCAGCCCTTCGTCGCGCCGGCGGTCAGGCCGGCAATGTAGTAGTCCATCAGGAACGCATAGACGATCACCGGCGGCAGCGCCGCGAGCAGCGCGCCGGCCATGATCTGCCCCCAGGCGAAGGTATCCGCGCGGACGAGCTGCGAGACGACGCCGATGGTCAGCGGCATCTCATCCGGCGTGGTCACGAAGGCGGTCGGATACACGAAGGCGGCCCAGCTGACGGTGAAGGCGAAGATGGTCGCCGCGATGATGCCGGGCATGGCCACGGGGATGAAGATTTTGAGGAGCATCTGGGACCAGGAGGCGCCATCGATCAGCGCGGCCTCGTCCAGCTCCTTCGGGATGGAGGCGAAGTAGCCGATCATGATCCAGGTGCAGAAGGGCACCGTCAGCGTTGGGTACACCACCACCAGGCCCCAGGAGGAGTTGAGCAGGCCGAGCCCACCGACGATCTGGTAGAGCGGGATGAAGAGCAGCGTCTCCGGGATCAGGTAGGTGAGGAAGACACCGGTGGCCAAGGCCTGGCTGCCCCAGAAGCGCATGCGCGCCAGGGCGAAGGCGGCGAGGGTGCTGATCACCATGGTGATGATCACCACCATCACGGTGATCTTGGCGCTGTTCCAGAAGAACACCAGGAAGGTCGGGTTGGTCAGGATCGCCGTGTAGTTCTCCAGAGTCGGGTTGCGGACCAGCCACGGATTGCCCTGGAGGTTCGCGACCTCCGCACTCGTCTTCAGGCTGGTGATGAACATGTAGACCGGCGGCGCCAGGAAGATGATGGCGGCGAAGATGAGGGAGATGTAGGCGACCCAGAGCGCCCAGCGGCGTTCGCCGGAAAGGCTGCCGGCCTTGCTGTAGATGCCGGGCAGGTCGCGGGTGGCGGTGGATGTGCCCATCACGCTTCCTCCTTGGTCCGGCGCGTGACGCCGCGCAGCACGAAATAGGCGAAGAACGCCAGCAGCGGGAACATGAAGAGCGAGACGGCGGCGCCGCGCGGCACGTTGCCGGACAGGATGCCGACCTGGAAGGCGTAGGTCGCGAAGACATGCGTCAGGTCCCGCGGGCCGCCATTGGTGAGCACGCGGACGATGTCGTAGTTGGCGAAGGTGACGATGAGGCTGAACAGGATGGTGATGCTCATGATGTTGCGCATCATCGGCAGGGTCACGTAGCGCAGGCGCTGGAAGCCGGTGGCGCCATCGATGGCGGCGGCTTCGTACAACTGCTCCGGCACTGATTTCAGCGCCGCCAGGTACATGATCATGAAGAAGGGCGCGCCGTACCAGACATTGACGATGATGACGGAGGTGCGCGCCCACCAGGGCTCCCCCAGCCACGGCACAGCGGGCACGGCGAAGACGTTCAGCAGGTAGTTGATGGAGGAATAGCTGGGGTCAAACATCCACCACCAGCCCAGCGTGGACAGCGCCGGCGGGATCACCCAGGGCACCAGCAGCATGCCGCGCCACTTGCGCTGCCCCTTGCTGGGAATGTCATGCAGCATGTGCGCCAGCCAGAAGCCGATCAGCGCCTTCGCCAGCACGGCACCGATGGCGAAGATGCAGGATTGCGCGATCACCATCCAGAAAGTGTCGGTATCGAGCAGGATCGCGAACTGCTCCAGCCCGATGAACTCGGTCATGCGCCGGTTCAGGGTGGAGAGGTACATCGCATAGCCCGCGGGATAGACGACCAGGCCGCCGATCACCGCGATCAGCGGCAGCGTCATCAGGAAGGCGATGGTCGAACGCCGTCGCGTGAAGCGCTGGAAAAAGGTGACCCCCTCCGTGCGCCCTGCCGTCATCGCCGCGCCGCTGGCCGACATGCGGATGCTCCCCCGATGGATGTGGAAAGGGCGGGAAGCCCTGCGGCCCCCGCCCCTGCCGTACCTGCGTCAGCCGCGCGCGAAGTTGCGCAGCTCGCGCTCCGCCCAGGTCAGTGCCTGGTCGATCGTCTCACCGCCCTGCGCCACGCGGGCGACGAGCTTGGTGTTGATCGCCTGGTTGTAGGCCTGGACGGCGATCTCCGCCGGGGCGGGCGCGAAGGCGATGGATTGCTGCGCCTGGTGGTGGGGCTTCAGCGGGTAGTTGTAGACCACGCCGGTGGGCGGGCCTTCCGTGCGCCAGATGTCGAAGTTGGACATGCTGCCGAAGGGCGGGATGTCGTAGCCGCTGCTGGTGGTGGTCTGCCGGTCCGCGCTGGTGCGGTCCGACAGGAATTCCAGCAGCCCCTTGGCCGGGCCCTTGTTCCGGCTGAAGGACCAGATGCCCCAGAAATACGGCAGGTACGGCGTGAAGCGCCCCGCGGGGCCGGAGGGCATCGGGAAGGTCCAGCACTTTTCCGCCACCGCCGGCGCATCGCGCTTCGCCACCGCCCAGGTGGAGGGCGGGTTGAAGATCAGCGCGGATCGGCCGGAGATCAGCGCGCGGTTGTTGCTGGCATCGTCCCAGGCCCAGACATCGTTGGGCAGAAAGCGCGCCAGGCGCACCAGGTATTCGAGGCCCGCGCGCACGCCTGGGTCGCGGCGCACCGTGACCTGGCCGTTCTCATCGATGAACTTCGCGTTGTGGCTGCGG
>CANJXD010000193.1 GCA_947478535.1 Acetobacteraceae bacterium | reverse complement strand
CTCAGCCTCTGCCACATGCTGAACGACATGATCCAGTCGCTGATGCCGGCGCTCTATCCGATCCTCAAGGATAACTACGCGCTGGATTTCGGCCAGGTCGGGCTCATCACCCTGGCGTTCCAATGCACGGCCTCCCTGCTGCAGCCGCTGGTCGGCGTATGGAGCGACAAGCGGCCGATGCCGTATTCGCTCCCGGTCGGCATGGGATCGACGCTGGTCGGGCTCATCGTGCTGTCCCAGGCATCGAGCTACCCGGTCATCCTGCTGGCGGCGGCGATGATCGGGATGGGCTCGGCGGTGTTCCATCCGGAATCGGCGCGCGTCGCGCGGCTGGCCTCCGGCGGGCGCTATGGGCTGGCGCAGTCGCTGTTCCAGGTCGGTGGCAATGTGGGCTCGGCCATCGGGCCGCTGCTGGCGGCCTTCATCATCGCGCCGCGCGGGCAGGGGGCCATCGTGTGGTTCTCCGCCGCCGCGCTGTTCGGGATGCTGGTGCTGTTCCAGGTCGGGCGCTGGTACGCGCGCCAGCATATGGGGCCGCGCGGGCAGAAGCGGCGCGCGGTGGCGGCGGTGGAGCCGCTGCCGAAGGGGCGGGTGGTCTTCGCCTTCAGCGTGCTGATCGTGCTGCTGTTCTCGAAGACGATCTACGCTTCGAGCATGACATCCTACTACACCTTCTACCTCATCGAGCGCTTCGGCGTTTCGGTGCAGGAAGCGCAGCTTTATCTGTTCGCGTATCTCTGCGCGATCGTCGCGGGCACGGTCGCCGGCGGTGCGGTGGGGGACCGGGTGGGGCGCATTCCGGTGATCTGGTTCTCCATCCTCGGCGCGGTGCCCTTCACCCTGGCAATGCCGCATGTGGGGCTGGTGGCGACGGTGGCGCTGTCACTCGCCATCGGCATCATCATGTCCTCGGCCTTTTCCGCCATCCTCGTCTACGCGCAGGATCTGATGCCGACGCGGGTCGGCCTCGTTTCCGGCATGTTCTTCGGATTCTCTTTCGGGCTCGGCGGCATCGGCGCGGCGGTCCTGGGGGAGTGGGCGGACCACATCGGGATCGAGGCGGTCTACGGGATCGTGGCCTTCCTGCCGCTGCTCGGTGTCCTCACGGCCTTGCTGCCGCGAGGGGAGGGACGGAGGTAGCGCGATCGGCACCACTCCAGCTTGTCGAAGATCGGATAGATCAAGACCGAGGCGCTGCCTCGGGCTCCGCCGGGGGCCGTGACGGCCCCCGGACCCCGTCATCAGCAGGCGACGAACTCGCCGGCGCGCATCAGCGGCTCCACGGCGCCGGTCTGGGTGACGCCGTCAATGTCGAGCGCGCCGCTGCCGATCATCCAGTCGATGTGGATGAGGGAGGTATTGGCGCCGCGTTCCGCCAGCTTTTCCATCGGCACGCCGGCGCTGTCCCGCAGGCAGGTGGTATAGGCTTGGCCGAGGGCGATGTGGCTGGCCGCGTTCTCGTCGAACAGCGTGTTGCGGAACAGAAGCCCGGAGGCGCTGATCGGCGAGGAATGCGGCACCAGCGCCACCTCGCCCAGGCGCGCCGCGCCCTCATCCGTCTCCAGCACCTTCTGCAGCACATTCTCGCCCTTCGAGGCATGGGCCTCGACGATGCGGCCCTCCTCGAACCGCACGACGATGTCGTCGATCAGCGTGCCCTGATAGGCCAGCGGCTTGGTTGACCGGACGGTGCCGTGGACGCGGAGCCGATGCGGGGTGGTGAACACCTCCTCCGTTGGGATATTCGGATTGCAGACGATGCCGTTCTTCGCGGGCTCCGCCCCGCCGGCCCAGAGATGGCCGTCGGCAAGGCCGATGGTCAGGTCCGTGCCGGGGCCCCGATAGCGCAACTCGCGATAATCCTTGCCGTTGAGGAAGGTGGTGCGGGCGTGCAGTGTCGCATTGTGGGCGGTCCAGCCGGCGACCGGGTCCGGCTGATCGACGCGGCAGGCCATGAAGATCGCATCCCACAGCTTCGCCACGGCCTCGGCTTCCGGCAGGCCGGGGAAGACCTCCCGCGCCCAGCCCGGCGTTGCGGCCGGGACCAGGTTCCAGTTGATGGCGAAGCTGGTGATGAGTTCGAGCGCCGGGCGATAGGCGATGGACCGCGCGCGGTTGGCGCGGGCCACCTTCGCCGGGTCCTGCCCAGCCAGAAGCGTCGGGTCCTCCCCCACCACCGCGAGGCGCGCGGCACCGTTGGCGAAGGCCTTGGCCATGCCCTCGAACAGCCAGCCGGAGGCGACATCGAAGGAGTCTGGCGCGGCGTGGCGGTAGCGGGCGAGCGCCACCTCGTCATCGCCGATCAGCGGCGTGACCAGCGTGGCGCCGGCCTTGTAGGCGTGCTCGGCGATGCGGCGCACCAGGGGCAGGGCCTCGACCGGGGCCGTCATCACGATCTCCTGCCCCGGGCGCAGATTGAGCCCGACCCGGATGGCGAGGGAGGCGAGCTTGTCGAGCCGGGTTTCGAAGGATTCGGACGTCATGGGAGAGTTCTTTCAGTCTGGGCCGGGTGGCCTGGTCAGCTGCGGGTCGTGGTTTCGGCGGAGGCGGGGATGCGGGTCAGGCGGCGGATGGCGGCGATCACCTCCGGCTTGTCCCAGGTGGCATCGCCGATCAGGCGGCCAACTTCCATGCCCCGGCGGTCCAGGATCAGCGTGGTAGGCAGTACCCGGATATCCAGCGTCCGGCCGGTGGCGCCGCGGGGATCGAGCCAGATACCGAGGCGACGGATGGCGATGCGCTGGTAGAAGGGCTCTACCGCCGCGCGGCCGCCACGGTCATTGGACAGCGCCAGAACTTCGATCCCATCGCGGGCCACTTCCGCCGCCAACCGGTCCAGCGCCGGCATTTCCGCGACGCAGGGGGCGCACCAGGTCGCCCAGAAATTCACCACCAGCCCCTTGCCGCGAAAGGCATCGAAGCCGGTCACCCGCCCTTCGGCATCGGTGAAGGTCAGGCCTTCCGGCAGCGCCTTGCCGGCCGGTGTCTCCTGCAGGCGGGAGAGGCCGCCATCGGGTCCCGCGGCGTCCGCTTTGCGCCCGGCTGCCAGCCCGGTTAGGGTCGTCCCTGTCATGCCAGCCAGCCAGGCGCGACGACCAAGCGAAAACCTCTGCACCGAAAGACCTCCTTCGTGACCGAGACGCGTGCCAGCAACGACCTCTGGGGCGGGCGCTATGCCGAGGGCCCTTCCGCCATCATGCGGGAGATCAATGCCAGCATTGGCTTTGACCGCAAGATGTGGCGCCAGGACATCCGCGGGAGCCTCGCCCACGCTGCCATGCTTTGCCATGTGGGGATCATCTCGCCCGAGGACGAGGGCGCGATCCGCAAGGGCCTCGGCGAGATAGGGGCGGAGATCGAAGCCGGCAACTTCCAGTTCAGCGAGGCGCTGGAAGACATCCACATGAACATCGAGGCCCGGCTGACGGAGCGGATCGGCGATGCCGGCAAGCGCCTGCACACCGGGCGTAGCCGCAATGACCAGGTGGCCCTCGATGTCCGGCTCTGGGTGCGGGACGCGATTGATGGATTGGATGCGCAGATCGCTGCGGTAATGCGGGAGTTGGTGACCCGAGCGGCGGAGCATGCCGGCACGGTCATGCCGGGCTTCACGCATCTCCAGCCTGCCCAGCCCACCACCTTCGGGCATCATCTGCTGGCCTATGTGGAGATGCTGTCGCGGGACCGGGGGCGCCTGGCGGATTGTCGTCGCCGCCTGAACGAATGCCCGCTGGGGGCAGCGGCGCTGTGCGGCACGGGGTTCCCGATCGACCGGCACATGACGGCGGCGGCGCTCGGCTTCGATGGGCCGACGCGCAACAGCCTGGATTCCGTGGCGTCACGCGATTTCGCGGCGGAGTTCCTCTTCGCCTGCGCCATGTGTGCCACCCATCTCAGCCGCTTCGCGGAGGAGATCGTGATCTGGACTAACCCCTATTTCGGCTTCATCAAGCTGTCCGACGCCTTCACCACCGGCAGTTCCATCATGCCGCAGAAGCGCAACCCGGATGCGGCGGAACTGGTGCGGGGCAAGACAGGGCGCATCTTCGGGTCCCTGGTCGGGCTGCTTACGGTCATGAAGGGCCTGGCGCTGACCTATTTCAAGGACATGCAAGAAGACAAGGAAGGCATCTTCGACGCGGCGGAAAGCCTCACGCTCGGCCTGGCTGCCATCGGCGGGATGGCGCGGGACATGAAGCCGCAGGTCGGCCGCCTGGCGGAAGCGGCCGGGGCCGGGTTTTCCACCGCCACGGACCTCGCGGATTGGCTGGTGCGCGAACTCAAGCTGCCCTTCCGGGACGCGCACCATGTGACCGGCCGGTTGGTGGTGAAGGCGGAGGAGATGGGCGTTGACCTCGCCGGGCTGACCATCGGGGAAATGCAGGCAGTGGATCCGCGGATCACGGAGGCGGTGTTCAATGTGCTGTCCGTTGCCGCTTCGGTCCGCAGCCGGACTTCCTTCGGCGGCACTGCGCCGGCGAACGTCGCCCGCATGGCGGCCGAGTGGCAGGAGCGCCTTGGATGAGGATCGCACCGGCATTGCTGGTCCTGCTCGTCGCGGCCAGCCTGCTCGGCGCCTGTGGGCGAGCCGGGTCCATTCGCCCCGCTGGACCGCCGGAGGAAGTGAACTACCCCAGGGTCTACCCCGCGCGCTAGCCTCCTGTGGCTGCGGCTATCGCTTCCAGGCAGAAGCAGATATAGCATCGTGACAATGTCAAGCTTCGATACATCAGAGCCGGATGACCTGGCTCTCCGCCGCGGCTACCACCATGGCAATCTGCGGGAGGCCCTGCTCGAGGCTGCCCGTCGGCTGACCGCGGAGCGAGGCCCGCATGGCTTCACGCTGGCCGAGGCGGCGAGGCTCGCAGGCGTGTCCGCGTCCGCCCCGTACCGGCACTTCAAGGACAAGGAAGCGCTGCTGGCGGAACTCTGCCAGCGCGGCTTCGCGGCGTTCGGTGTGGCGATGCGCGAGGCAGCGCAGACCGGCGGGCTGCCCGCCATGGGGCCGGCCTATCTGACCTTCGCGCGCCAGGAACCCGGCTATTACGGGGTGATGTTCAGTTGGATGAAGCCAGGCGTCGGCGAGGTCGAAACCAGCACCAGCTTCTCCGGCTTGGTCGGCGCCATCGCGAGGGCCATTCCGGATTCGGTGGACCGGGAGACGGCAAGGCGGCTGGGCCTTGAGATATGGGCGATGTCCCATGGCATTGCGGGGCTCGAGCGGTCTGGCTGGCCGCCGCCCGGCTCCGGCGTTGCGCCACCGGAGGAAGTGCTCAAGCGAGCGGTGATGAAGCTGTTGATGAATAAGTGAAGCGCGCGAGGCTTCACTGAATCGCGCGCTGTTCGGCCGTGATGCTTGGCGAAGTGGCCCGGCGGCCCCAAACTTGTGGCATGGCCGCTCTCCCTGCATCCGCCCTCACGGGCGAAGACCCCTCCTTCGCCGAGCTTCTGGCGATCCGTCCCCACCTGACCATGGATGCGGCCGCTGGCCTCATGATGGAGGAAGTGCCGCTCGCCACCATCGCGCGAGATTTCGGCACGCCGAGCTGGGTCTATTCTGCCGGCACGCTGCGTCGGCGGCTTGCCTCTCTCCAGTCGGCGCTGGCGGAAGCGCGAACGGGCGCTGCGGTGCACTTCGCCGTCAAGGCCAACCCCAATCTTGCCGTGCTGCGGGTGCTGGCCGAGGGCGGCGCCGGGGCGGATGTGGTGAGCGAGGGGGAATTGCGGCTCGCCCGCGCCGCCGGCATCGCGGCTGACCACATCGTATTCTCCGGCGTCGGCAAGACTGTAGCCGAACTGCGCCTCGCGATCGCCGAGGGGATCGAGCAGATCAACGCCGAGAGCGCGGAGGAGGTGGAGATGATCTCCGCCATCGCCGATGCCATGGGCCGCACGGTCGCTGTGGCGCTGCGGGTGAACCCGGACGTCGATGCCAAGACCCACGCGAAGATCACCACCGGCAAGTCCGAGAACAAGTTCGGCATCGCGATCGGTGACGCGCCGGCGCTCTATGCCCGCATGTCGGCGCTGCCCGGCATCCGCGCGGTCGGCGTTGCGGTGCATATCGGCAGCCAGATCACCGCGGGCATGTCGGCCTATCGCACCGCTTACGGCCATCTCGCGGACCTCGTACGGGGGCTGCGGGAGCAGGGGCTTTCGGTGGAGCGAGTGGATTGCGGTGGCGGGCTCGGCATTCCCTATCGTGATGAGCCGGCACCCGCGCCGGCCGCCTTGGCTGGAGTGATCGCCGCGACACTGGGCAATCTCGGCGTGTCGCTGATGGTGGAGCCAGGGCGCTGGATCTCCGGCCCTGCGGGGGTGCTGCTGGCCTCCGTCATCCTGCAGAAGACGGGGGCGGACCGGCGCTTCGTGGTGCTTGACGCGGCAATGAACGACCTGATCCGGCCGGCGATGTATGAAGCCTGGCACGGCATCATCCCGGTCTCGCCCCGCGACTACACGGCGCCGGTGAGCCCGGCCGATGTGGTGGGCCCGGTTTGCGAAAGCGGCGATACCTTCGCACGGAATCGTAGCCTTCCTGACCTCGCCCCGGGTAGCCTTGTCGCGTTCCTGGATGCGGGGGCCTATGGCGCGGCGATGAGCAGCACCTATAACAACCGTCCCTTGGCGGCGGAAATCCTGGTCGACGGCGCGCGCCATGCCGTAGTGCGCGAACGCCAGACGCAGGAGGCCCTGCTCTCGTTGCAGCGTCTGCCCGATTGGATTGCGCGGTGAAGGGAGAGGGGCCGCTCGACGCGCTTCCTCGCCACCGGGCCTTGGCGCGGCTGGCGCTTGGCTGGGAACGGCTCTGGCCGGCGCTCTGGCCACCGCTCGGCATCCTGGGCCTGTTCTGCCTGGCCGCGCTGTTGGGCCTGCCGTTGCTGCTGCCGGGCTGGGCGCGCCCGGTGCTGGCCGGTGCGTTCGCCGTTGCGCTGGCTGTCGCGGCATTGCGGAGCTTCCGTTGGCTTGCAGTACCGAGAAGCGAGGAGGCCGACCGGCGGCTTGAAAGAGTTTCTGGCCTGCCGCACCGGCCGCTTGCGGCGCTGACGGACCGTCCGGCCGGCGGGGATACGCTGGCGCTTGCGGTGTGGGCGGCGCATCGGCGGAGGGCCGTCGCCTCCATCCGTGCCTTGCGCGTTGGCATCCCGCGTCCCGGGCTTGCGGTGCGGGATCCGATCGCGCTTCGCCTGGGCTTGGCATTATCGCTGTTCGCCGCTCTGGTCATCGCCGGGCCGGAGGCGCCGGAAAGGCTACGCCGGGCGGTAATGCCGGTCTTCGCCCTGGCCGCTGCCCCCCCTGCGCTGCGGATTGAAGCCTGGGTTACTCCGCCCGCCTACACTGGCGCTGCACCGCTATTCCTGGACCCGGCGGGCGGGGCGGTGACGGTGGCGCAGGGCAGCCGCTTGCAGGTGGCGCTGTCCGGTGGCTCGGGTGGGGTGCCGGAGTTGCAGTTGGGAACGGACGCCTTGCCGTTCCGCAGCCTCGATGCCCGGTCCTGGGGGGCGGAATCTGCGCTGGAGGAAGGGGTGCGGCTGCAGATTCGTCGCGATGGCTTTGAAGTTGCGGGTTGGACTGTGACGGTTCAGGCCGACCAGCCGCCGACCGCCAGCTTCGCGGAGCCGCCGGGACGAGCCCAGCGAGGCCTTGCGTTGCGCATGGCGTGGCGCACGGACGATGATTGGGGGGTCGCCGCGCTGGTGGCGGAACTGCGGCTGAAGGCGCGCCCGGCGGCCACGGCCCATATGATCGAGATCGGCTTGCCGGCCGGCCAGCCCCGCAGTGCCCGCGGTATCGCGGGCCCGGACCTGTCCGCGCATCCCTGGGCCGGGTTGGAAGTGGAAATTCTTTTGCGCGCCCGGGACGGCGCTGGGCAGGAGGGGACTTCGGAGGTGGCGTCCCTGGCGCTGCCGGAGCGGACCTTCAGCCATCCCGTGGCGCAGGCGTTGATCGCGCTGCGCAAGGCGCTTTCGCTGGAGCCGAACGGGCGGGGCGAGGCGCGGCGGGAACTGGACCGGCTTTCCGCCGCACCGGAGGCTTTCGAGCACGATACGGCCACCTTCCTCGCATTGCGCAGCGCCAGGCATCGGCTGACGCGGGATCGCCGGCCGGAAGCGGTGACGGAAGCGCAGGAGATCATGTGGGAGACGGCGCTGGCGCTGGAGGAAGGCCGCACCGAGCGAACATCCCGCGCACTGGAGCAGGCCCGCGCCGCCCTTCGCGAAGCCCTCGAACAGGCGACGCGCGAACAGCAGGAAGGGCGGGAGCAGAACCCGGATCAGCGCCAGGAAACCGACCGGCGTATCCAGGAATTGCGTGACGCAGTTCGCCGGCATCTTGAAGCGCTGGCGGAACGGCTGCAGCAGGAAAATGCGGAAGCGATGCCTGCCGATCCACAGAACCGCCTGATGAACCGCCGCGACCTGGACCGGCGTACCGAGCGAATGCGCGAGGCGAACCGGGAGAACCGGCCGCGCGACGCCGAGCGGGAACTCGCGGAACTCGAGGAGATGTTGCGCGCGTTGGAAGAAGGCCGCTCACCCCGCAGCGAGGCCCAGGAACGCCAGCGCCAGCAACGCCAGCGCGGCGAACAGCAGATGGGCGTCGTGCAGGACATGGTGCGGCGGCAGACCGAGATGCTGGATAGCGGGCATCGGCGCTCCGAATCCGAGACCCAGCGCCGAGATGCGGATCGGCGTGCCCAGCAATTGCAGTCCCGCGCGCCGTGGAGCCGGCCGAACCCGCAGCAGGAACAGCAGCAACAGCAGCAGCGTACCGAGGCCGAGCAGCAGGCCCGGGACCAGGCAACGCGGGAGGCGCGGACACAGCGCGCCCTGCGCCGGGCGCTGGGTGAGGTGATGCAGCAGTTCGGCGATCTGACCGGCGAGATCCCGCCGCAACTCGGCCGCGCCGATCAGGCGATGCGTGAGGCGCAGGAAGCGCTGGGCGAAGGCCGCGATGCCCGTCAGCCGCAGGAACAGGCGATCCGCGAATTGCAGGAAGGCAGCCGGCAGATGGCGCAGCAGATGCAGCGCCAGTTCGGACAGGGCCAGGAAGGCGAGGAGGAAGGCGAGGAAGGCGGGGAGATGATGGGCGAGGGGCAGGGACAAGGTCAGGGCCAGGATCAGGCGCAGGATCAGGGCCCCGGCCGCGATCCGCTCGGCCGGCGGACGCGAGAGGCGCCTGGCGCCCAGGACAATGGCAGCGACACACGCGTGCCGGATGAAGCCGAATTGCTGCGTACCCGCCGCATCCAGGAGGAACTGCGCCGTCGTGGCGCCGAGCGCGGGCGTCCGCAGGAGGAACTGGACTACATCGACCGCCTGCTGAAGCGCTTCTGAGCGAGCCGGCCGTGCGGATCACGACCGATTGGCAGCCTGGTGCGCTGGCGGCCGTGATACGGCTCCATGCCGAGTGGTATGCGCACCATTGGGGGTTCCGATTGCCGTTCGAGGCGAAGGTCGCCGCGCAACTCGGCGAATTCGCACTCTCCCTGCCACACCGGGATGCGCGGCTGTTCCTGGCGATGGCCGATGACCGAATCGTGGGCTCCATCGCCATCGATGGGCGCGATCGCGGTTCGGTCCGGCTGCGCTGGTTCATCGTCGAGGAGACCATCCGCGGTGGGATCGG
>CANJXD010000192.1 GCA_947478535.1 Acetobacteraceae bacterium | reverse complement strand
CGCCGCGGGGTCCCGCTTTGCCGCATCGCCCCAGCCGCCACCGCCACCGGACCGCACGATCAGCCTGTCACCCGGCGCCAGCACCACGCCCGTCTCCTTCGTCTTCAGGTCGCGCTCCGTGCCATCGGCCTGGCGCAGCGTGTAGTGGTGCGGCGCGCCATCGGCGCCGCCGAGCATCCCGGCCGCACCATGGCGCACGCCATCGCCGGCGGTATTCGCCCGCGCCTGGCCTTCCGTCTCGATCCGCAGATCGAGATTGGCGCCGAGCCCGCCGCGAAACTGGCCTTGCCCCGCCGAGCCCGGGCGGAATTCATGGCTGGCGAAGAACAGCGGAAACCGCGCTTCGGCCATCTCCACGCTGCCGAACTTCAGCCCGCCCGCGGAATGCCATTCGCCGGCGGAGGACCAGCCATCGCCCTTCGCATGGCCGCCACCGCCGGGCCGCGCGTGGAACAGGTGCCAGACGAATCGGCGCCCGCTGCGGCGCGGGTCGGTGCCCTGGATGGCGACGCGAAAGCGCCGTCCCCAGCCGCCCATGGCGCGATCCGGGCAGGCGGGGGCCAGCGCCTTGACGATGGCCTCGACGATCTCGTTCGAACAATGGCTGGTGCAGAGCGTGACAGCCGCGCCGGGCCGGGCATTGACGATGCTGCCCTCCCGCGCTGTCAGCGTCAGCGCGCGGAAGGCCCCGTCGTTCTTCGCGACCTCCGGGTCGAGCAGATAGGCGAGCGCCATGCGCGCCGCGCTCAGCGTATTGGGCCAGGAGGAATTGACGAAGCCCTGCACCTGGTCGTCGGAGCCGGAGAGGTCCACATCCACATGGCCACCGCGCTTCGTGACCTTGGCGCGGATGACGATATCGGTGGCGCCATGCCCGTCATCATCCAGCACGGCTTCTCCGGCATAATCGCCATCCGCCCAGCCCCCGATGATCCGCCGCGCATGGCCTTCCGCGAGGTCGAGGATGGCAGCCGAGGCCGATTCCAGCTTCGCCGCGCCATGCTGCGCCAGCAGCGCCTCCATCCGCTTCGCGCCGAGCCGGGCCGCCCCCCACATCGCCATCAGGTCGCCGCGGAAATCGCGCGGGATGCGGGTGTTGAGCGCCAGCATCTGCACGAGGTCCTCGCGCAGCGTGTCCCCCTCGCCGAGCCGGATCGGCGGGATGCGGATGCCTTCCTGCCAGACTTCCGTGGCGGAGGGGTTGTAGCCGCCATGCGTCGCACCGCCGATATCGGATTGATGCGCGCGCACCACCGTCAGGAAGCGGAGGCTACCCTCGCTGAAGACGGGAAGGATGATGGTCAGGTCCGGCAGGTGCGAACCGCCATGCCAGGGGTCGTTCAGCAGGTAGCAATCGCCGGGCTGCATCACCGCGCCGAAGGCCTTCAGGATCGCCTCCGCCGCCAGCGGCATGGCGCCGACATGCACGGGGATGTGATCCGCCTGTGCCACCAGCCGCGCCTGCCCATCGCAGAGGGCGATCGAGAAATCGCGGGATGAGTTCAGGATCTGGGAGGTGGCGGTGCGCAACAGCGCCTCCCCCATCTCCTCCACCACGGCGCGAAAGCGGTTCTCGATCACCGCGAGGGTGACGGGGTCAGGGGTCGGGATTGCCATGCGCCGACCGTCCCGCCCCTGCCGTGGGGCGTCAAGGCGGTGGCGGCGGTTAATCGTGGTGATGGTGGTGGCCCGCCCGGGTCTGGCGGTGGCGGCGGCGTGGCCGCATCATGCCGGCGATGGGAAATACCGCCACGCTAACCAACCTGCTCGAAGCCACCGCCGCGGCTCGCCCGGATGGGCTGGCGCTGCGCGAGTCGGGGATGCACTGGTCGGCCATGGCCACGGCGGTCCGGCGCCTGGCTGGGGGGCTGGCCGAAGCCGGCATCGGCCCGGGCGACCGCGTGGCCGTGTTCCTGCCGAACCGGCCCGACTTTCTCCTGCTGCTGTTCGCCCTCGCCCGGCGTGGCGCGACGGCGGTGCTGCTCAACACCCGCTTCCGCGCGGCGGAAATCGGCAACCTCATCGACCGTGCCCAGCCCTGCGCCATCGCCGTCGCCCGGGATTTTGCGCCGGTCGACGCCGCGGCGGTGCTGGCCGCCGTGCCGCCCGCGCAGCGCGCCTCGCTCCGTCTCGTGCTCGGCATGGATGGGGTGGGGGAGGGGCGCTTCGCGGGTCTGCCCGTGCTGCCCCGCGCCACGCTCCTCGCCGGGCCGGAAGCGCCGGATGCGGCGGAGGAGGCGGCGGAATGCCTCACCTTCACCACCTCCGGCACTACCGCCGGGCCGAAACTGGTGCTGCACCGCCAGGGCTCCATTGCCCGCCATGCGCGGGATGTCGCGGCGCGGATCGGCATGGCGGCGCCGGGCGCCGCGTTGCTCGGCGCCGTGCCGCTATGCGGGACCTTTGGCCTGACCGCCGCGCTGGCCGCCGTCGCCGGCGGTGCAGGCATCGCCACGCTGGAGAAATTCGACGCGGCGGAGGCCGATGCGCTGATCCGCACCGCCGGCATCACCCACATGGTCGGCGGCGATGACCTGCTGCTGAAGCTGGCGGAGGCTGCCGCCGGCCGCCCCTACGCTCCCTTCGCTTTCACCGGCTTCGCCAATTTCCACGGCCAGGCGGACCGCGTGATGGCAGCTTCCGCCGCGCTCAACCTCGCGGCCCGCGGGGTCTATGGCAGTTCGGAGGTCCAGGCCCTGTTCGCCATGCAGGACGCCCACGGCCCGTACCACGCCACCGGCGGCGGCATCCCCGCCAGCGCCGAGGCCGGCTTCGCGATCGCCGAGGATGGGGAGGTGCTGCTGCGCGGCCCGTCGCTGTTCGACCGCTACCTCGGCGATGACGCGGCGTCCGCCAAGGCCCGCACGGCGGAGGGGTGGTTTCGCAGTGGGGACCTTGCCGCCGCGCAGCCCGATGGGGGCTTCGGCTTCATCACCAGGCGCGGCGATGCGCTCCGCCTTGGTGGCTTCCTCGTCTCCCCGGAGGAGATCGAGGCGTTTCTCCAGGGCCAGCCCGGCGTCGGCGCGGCGCAGGTGGTGGAATCCGGCGGCAAGCCCATCGCCTTCGTCATCCCCGGCCTCGGCTTCGATGCGTCGGCGCTGATGCACGCCGCGCGCGAAAACCTCGCCCGCTTCAAGGTCCCCGCCCGCATCGTGGCGCTCGATGCCTTCCCGGTGACGGATGGCCCGAACGGCCCGAAAATCCAGCGCGCCCGGTTGCGAGAGATGGCGGGCGCGTGACCGAGCCCGAGACCACGCCCGCACCGCCGGCCGCCCCCCGGCGTGACCCCCGCGTCATCGCCGCCATCGTCGCCAGCGCGCTGTTCATGCAGAACCTCGACAGTTCCGTCGTCGCCACTGCCCTGCCCGCCATGGCGCGGGACCTGGGGCAGGACCCGGTGCACCTGTCGGTCGCCATCACCTCATACCTCGTGGCGCTGTGCGTCTTCATCCCGGTTTCCGGCTGGGTGGCGGATCGCTTCGGGCCGCGCCGGGTCTTCATGGTGGCGATCGTCGTCTTCGCCGCCGCCTCGGCCCTGGTCGGGCTTTCCCAGGGCCTCGGCACGCTGGTCGCGGCGCGGGTGTTCCAGGGGTTGGGGGGCGCGATGATGGTGCCGGTCGGGCGCCTGCTACTGCTGCGCCGCGTCAGCAAGGATGAATTGCTGACGGCGATGACCTGGCTGACCATGCCGGCCCTCCTCGGCCCCGTCTTCGGCCCGCCCATTGGGGGGCTGCTGACCGATGCCGTGTCCTGGCGCGCCGTCTTCTGGATCAACATCCCGGTGGGGGTGCTGGGCCTGCTGCTGGTCTGGCGCTTCATCCCGGAGGTGGAACGCCAGGACCCCGGCCCGCTCGATACCAGGGGCCTGACGCTCTGGGGCCTGTCCATGGCGCTGACGGTCAGCGGGCTGGAGACCATCGGGCGGGATGTCGCCCCCTGGTGGTTCACCGTCGCGGCCATCGGCCTCGGCATCGCCGCCACCATCGCTGCGATCCTGCATTCGCGTGCCGCGAAGCGGCCGGCGGTTGATCTCTCGCTGCTGGAATACCGCAGTTTCGGCATGCCGATGCTGACCGGCACGCTGTTCCGCGTGGGCGCTGGCGCGCTGCCCTTCCTGCTGCCGCTGTCGCTGCAGATCGTCTTCGGGCTGTCGGCCGGCGGCAGCGGGTTGGTCACCTTCGCCACCGCGATGGGCGCCATCGCGATGAAGCCGATGATCCGCCCGCTGCTGCGCCGCTTCGGCTTCCGCACCGTGCTGCTGTTCAATTCCCTCGCCTCGGCGCTCGGGGTTGCCGCCTGCGCGCTGTTCACCCCGGCCTGGCCGCTGGTGGCGATCTTCGCCGTCCTCGCCCTGGGCGGGCTGTCACGGTCGCTGCAATTCACCTCCATGGCGACGCTGTCCTTTGCCGATATCCCGCGGGAGAAGCTGGCCGCGGCCACGGCGATGACGGGCACGATCCAGCAGCTTTCCGTGGCGCTCGGCGTCGTCCTCGCCTCACTGTCGCTGGAGGTGTCGATGCGCTGGAACGGGCATGGCGCGCCGGGGCTGGCGGATTTCCAGGCCGGCTTCGTCATCGCCGCCATCGTCATGGTGACGGTGCTGCCGGGCGTGTTGCGCCTGCCGCGCGATGCCGGCGCGCGCATCACCGGGCATCATCCCGGCGGCGGATAGCGAACTTCCATTCATCATGCTTCCGCCACGGAAGCGCCCGAAACGCCCCTGCACGATACCCCCACCCCATGCCATGTTGCGGCCAACGCCCACGGACACCATCGACGGGCAAAGCCTGTCACGGAGCCTTCCATGCCCCGCCGCCTTCCTGTGCTGCTGCTGTGCCTGATCGTCCTGCTGTTGCCGGCGCTGGCGGGGGCCTTCGAATTGCCAGGCCTGTCCAATGATGCCTCCCGCTACGAAGCCGGGCTGACCCGCCGCTTCCCCGCCGGCGCCACGCCGCAACAGCGCAACCAGGCCGAAACCCGGGCCCGCGCCGCCGAACAGCGCAATGACTGGGCCGCGGCCGCCACGGCGTGGGAGGAACGGGTCGGCGGCGGCCAGGCCTCGGCCGATCATTGGATGGCGCTGGCCAATGCCCAGCTTCGCCGCGCCCCGCCGGAGCCCGCCCGCGCGCTGCAGGCCGGCTGGCAGGCCTTCATGCAGGTGCCGGCCGGCGCCCCGGAAATCCCCTCCCTCCTCGTCATGGCGGAAGCGCTGCGCCGCCTCGAACGGCCGATCGCCCAGATGCAGGCGCTGGAAGCCGTGGTCGAGCGCGCGCCGGAGGATCAGCGCCATCGGGAGGCGCTGGTTACCGCCCGCCGCGCTGCCGGACTGCTCGTCAGCCGTATCCGCACGGAACCGGATGCCGAACCCGCCCGCGCCTGTCTCGACTTCACCACCCCCCCGGCGCGGCGCGCCGATTGGCAGCCGCAGGATTGGGTGCGCGCCGAGCCCGCCCTGCCGGGCATGGCCGTGGTGAAGGAGGGCGACACGCTTTGCGTCGCTGGTCTGCCCTGGGGCCGCTCCACGCGGCTTGTCCTGCGCGGCGGCCTGCCTGGGGAGGATGGGCTGCGCATGCTGCGGGACAACACCGTCACCGTCGCCATGCCGAACCGCGCCGCCCGCATCGCCTTCGACAGCCGCGCCTTCCTGCTGCCGCGCGGCCAGGACCCGCGCGTGACGGTCGCCACCGTCAATGTCACTGCCCTGTCGCTGCGCCTCGTCCGCGTCACCGAACGCAACATCGTTACGCTAACGCGAGATTGGCGCCCGGGCCAGCAGCTCGATGAATGGATGGCGGAATCGCTCAGCGAGGATACCGGCCGCCTCGTCTGGGAAGGCCGCGCCGAATTGCCGCCGGCCGAGATGAACCGGACCACCCGCGCCGCCCTGCCGCTGCCGGAGGTCCTCCGCACCGCTGGCCCCGGCCTGTATGTGCTGGTGGCCAAGCCCGGCGACGGCTCGCGCGGCACCGTGGCCTCGCTGCCCATCATCGCCACCGACCTCGGCATCACCGCCTGGCGGGGGGCGGAGGGCCTGGCCTCGCAGATCCGCGGCTTCGGCGATGCGCGGCCCCGTGCCGGCGTGCGCGTGGCGCTGCTCGCCCGCAACAACGACGTGATCGCGGAAGCGACGACGGCGGCGGATGGCCTGGCGCGCTTCCCCGCTGCGCTGCTGCGCGGCCAGGGCTCGCACGCCCCGCAATCCATCCACGCCTTCCTTGCCGATGATTTCGCGGCGCTCGACCTCGAAACCGCGGCCTTCGACCTTTCGGACCGTGGCGCCGCCGGCGCGCCGCATCCCGGTCCGCTCGATGCCTTCGTCTGGCTTGATCGCGGCATCTATCGCCCCGGCGAGACCGTGAACCTCGGGGCCCTGCTGCGCGATGGCGGCGGGCAGCCCGTCGATCTGCCGGCGCGGCTGCGCATCCGCCGGCCGAACGGCCAAGTCTTCTACGAATCCGTGCCGCAGCGGGTGAATGGCGCCGCCTTCGTCACCAATGTGGCGCTGTCCGCCAGCGCGCCGGTCGGCGCCTGGACGGTCGAGGTGCTGGCCGACCCGAGCCTGCCGCCGATCGGCACCGCCAGCTTCAAGGTGGAAGCCTTCGTGCCGGAACGGCTGGAAGTCACCGCTGGCCCCGCCACCGGCCCGCTGGTGCCGGGCCAGGCGATGGAATTGCCCGTCGCCGTCCGTTTCCTCTACGGCGCGCCCGGCGCGGGCCTTACCGGCACGGCTGAGCTGCGCCTGTCCACGGACCCCGAGCCCTTCCCCGCCTGGCGCGGCTGGCGCTTCGGCCTGATGGAGGAAAGCTTCGCCCCCGATGTGCTGGCCATCGAACTGCCGGAGACGAATGCCGAGGGCCGCGCCACGCTGCCCCTGCTGCTGCCCCAGGCGCCGGATACGACGCGCCCGGTGAAGGCCGATGTGGCGGTGACGGTCACGGAACCCGGCGGCCGCGCCAGTGGCACGCGCCTGTCCATCCCCGTCCGTGCCCGCGGCACCCTGCTCGCCATTCGCCCGGCCTTTGAGGGTGGGGCGGTGGATGACGGCGCCGAAGCCGCCTTCGACGTCGCCGCGGTGAACCCGGAAGGCACCGCCATCGCCGGGACGCTCCGCCTGCGCCTCGTGCGCGAACGCCCGGATTGGCGCATCGTCGTGCGCGAACGCCTCGCGCGCTATGAGACCGTGTGGCGCGACGAGCCCGTGGACAGCACCGATCTCCAGGTCGCCCCCGGCCAGCCCGCCCGCTTCGCCCGCCGCCTGCCCTTCGGGCGCTACCGCATCGAGGTGACGGAGCCCAACGGCCTCGGCATCGCCAGCTACCGCTTCCGCGCGGGCTGGGCGCAGGCCGAGGCGGCGGAGGTGCCGGATCGCGTCGATATCGCCGCCGACCGCCGCGCCTATGCCCCCGGCGATGTCGCCCGCCTGCGGATCACCTCCCCCTTCGCCGGCCGCGCCAGCGTCGCCGTGCTGACGGACCGCCTGCTCTCGACACGGGAAGTGGAGGTGCCGGAAGCCGGCGCCGAGGTCGAAGTGCCCGTCGATGCCGCCTGGGGTCCCGGCGCGCATGTGGCGGTGACGGTCTTCCGCCCCGGCAGCGCGCCTGCTGGGCGGCCCGGCCGCGCCCTGGGTCTTGCCTGGATCGGGCTCGACCCGGCGCCGCGCCGGATCGAGGTGGCCATCGGCGCGCCTGAGCTGGCCCGCCCGCGCACGCGCCTCGATGTGCCGCTGCGCCTGTCCGGCGTCACCGGCGGCACCGCGATGGTGACGCTGGCGGCGGTGGATGAGGGTATTCTCCGCATCACATCCTTCGCCTCGCCCGATCCGGTGGCCCATTTCCTCGCCCGGCGCCGCCTCGGCCTCGATATCCGTGACGATTACGGCCGCCTCGTCGCCCCGGCGGAAGGCGATGCCGCCGTGCTGCGCCAGGGTGGCGATGGCGGCGATGCCGCCGCGCTGCAGAACGTGCCGCAGCGCCTGGTGGCGCTGTTCAGTGGCGCCGTGACTGTCGGTGCCGATGGCACGGCCTCCATCCCGCTCGACCTGCCGGATTTTGCGGGCGAGTTGCGGCTGATGGTGGTGGCCTGGGATGGCGCCCGCGTCGGCGCCGCCTCCCGCCCGATGACGGTGCGGGAACAGGCTGTGGCGGAAGCCCTGCTGCCGCGCTTCCTCGCACCCGGCGACGAGGTGCGGCTGCCCGTGCTGCTGCACAATGTCGAACTCCCCGCCGGCGCCTTCAGCGTCGCCCTCACCGCGACCGGCGCCATCGAGCTCGCCGGCCCGGCACGCCTCGACCAGCAGCTTGCGGCCGGCGCCCGAGCCCAGCCCTTCACCACGCTGCGCGGTGTCGCGGCGGGGGAAGGGCGCCTCCGCCTCGCCATCACCGGCCCCGGCGGCTTCACGACGGAACGCGAGGCGGTGATCGCCGTCCGCTCCTCCCGCGCCCCGGTCACGGAGGTTGCCGTGCGGATGCTGGCGCCAGGCGAAACCGCCGCGCTCGCCCTGCCGTCCGACCGCTACATCCCCGGCACCTGGCGCGCGACGGCGAGCTTCGGCGCACCCGTGCGCTACGACCCGCTGGCGCTGCTGCGGGCCGTGAAGGCCTATCCGCTGGATTGCCTCGAACAGGCCTCCTCCCGCCTGCTCGCCTTGGCCTATGCGCCGGCCAACCCCGATACGGCGCAGGAGGATACCGCCCTGCTCGGCCGGGCGATTTCCTCCGTGCTCGACCGCCAGCGCTATGACGGCCGGTTCGGCTTCTGGAACGCGGAAGGCTCGGTCCATGCCTGGGCCAGCCTCTATGCGACCGAGGCCCTGCTGCGCGCTCGCACCGGCGGCGTGACACTGCCGGAAGCCCCCATCACGGCGGCGCTTCGGGCGGCGGAGGAGGATCTGGAAGGCTCGCTGGACACGCCCGAAGCGCTGGCCGCCCAGGCCTATCGCATCCATGTCCTGTCGCTTGCCGGCCGCAATCGGCTCGGCGCGGCGCGGCGGCTGGCGGAACGGGCGGAAGCCCTGCCGACGCCGCTCGCCAAGGCGCAGCTTGCCGCCGCCTTCGCCCGGGCCGGTGACCGTCCGCGGGCGGAAGCGTTGTTCGCCCTCGCCGTCGCCAATCCAGCCCGCAACGCCTGGTACGAGGATTTCGGCAGCGCGTCGCGGGACGCCCTGGCCGTCGCCCTGCTGCTGCGCGAAAGCGGTGTGGCGCAGGACCGCCTGCCGGCCCTGCTCGGTCGCCTGCCTGGGGCCGATTTCACCCCGGCGGTGACCAATACCCAGGAACAGGCCTGGGGCATCGCGGCGGCCTTCGTGCTGGGGCGGGATGGCCGCCCCGCGCGTCTGACGCTCGATGGGCGGGACCTGCCCGTGCAGCCCGTGGTGACCTTGCCGCTGACGGCCGCCGGCAGCGTGACGAACCGGGGCGATGCGCCGGTGGCGCAGGCCGTCTCGATCACCGGCGTGCCCACATCCCCGCTGCCGGCGCAGGCGCAGGGGATGCGGGTGGCGCGGCGCTTCATGGACCTCGCGGGGCAGCCCGTGAACCTCGATACGCTGCGCTCCGGCGCCAGCTTCATCCTCATCATGGAAGCCCGCGCAACGACCAATGAACGCCACCACGCCATGGTCATGCAGGGCCTGCCAGCGGGGTGGGAGATCAATG
>CANJXD010000191.1 GCA_947478535.1 Acetobacteraceae bacterium | reverse complement strand
GCGCCGCCTGCCTCGTGCCCCGCAGCATGATGCCGACCTGTCCCGGCGTATGGCCGGGCAGGGGGCGGAACCGCATCCCCGGGAAGGGCGCGTGGTCCAGCGCCACCTCCTCCAGCAGCCCGGCTTCCGCCACCGGCAGCACGCTGTCGCGGAAGGATCCGTGGCCCACCGGCGCCTGGGCATCCAGCGCGAGCCAATGGCGGTACTCCACGGCGGGGACGATGTGGCGTGCCTTCGGGAAGGTCGGCACCCAGCGACCATCGACCAGCCGCGTCGCCCAGCCCACATGGTCGGCGTGCAGATGGGTGAACAGCACCGCATCCACATCCTCCGGCCGCACGCCGAGGCGCGCGAGAAAGTCCGTCCTCCGGCGGTGCCAGGAGGGGCGCGCCGGGCGTTCCTTGTCATCGCCGATGCCGCCATCGACGATGATGGTCCGCCCGCCGGACTCGATGACGAAGACCTGCACGCGGAGGATGATGGAATCGGTTGCCACCGCCACGCCCAGCGGGTCCAGCACCGCCGCGCGCGGCAGCAGGGACGGATCGCTGCCGGGGAAGATCAGGTCGCGCGGCAGGATGAAGGGGTCCTCATCCGCCACGCCGCGCAGCGTCATCCCCCCGAGGTCGATCGCCCAGTCGGGTACGGCATCGCTCATGGCATATAGGCTCCGCCATTCACCCACAGCACCTGCCCGGTGATGTAGGCGCTGTCCGGGCCGAGCAGGAACAGCGTCGGCCCCACCACATCGGTGGCAACCGCGATGCGCTTCAGCGGGATCATCGCGTTGTAGGCGTTGATGTCGAGCCGCGGCGCCTGCGCCTCGTCCGACCGTCCCGTGCCGCCGCGCAGGAAGGCGGTATCGACCGCGCCCGGCCCGACCGCATTCACCCGCACCACCGGCGCCGCTTCCAGCGCCAGCGTCTTGGTCATCGACACCATCGCCGCCTTGCACGCGGCGTAGGGCCCGTAGCCCGGCCGCGTGAAGGCAGCGAGGCCCGAGACTATCTGCACCATGGCGGGGTTGTCCCCCTTCTCCAGCAGCTTCAGCGCGGCCCGCGCGGTGAGGAAGGCAGTGCGGAGATTGCCCGCGACCACCTCGTCCCACACCTCCGGCGCAACATCGGCAAGCTTCTCCATCGGCGAGGCGAAGCCGGCGAGGTTGACGAAGCCTTCGAGGCCGCCTTCCTCCGCCACCGCCGCGAAGGCCGCGGCGACGGAGGCCGCGTCGCTCCCCTCGATGGGGATCGCCCGCACATCCTCCGGCACCGGATGCCGTGCGAGGGAGGCGGGAAGGTCCAGCACGGAAACGCGCCAGCCCTCCGCCACCGCGCGCTTCACCAGGGCGCGGCCGATGCCGCCCGCGCCGCCGAGGACGGCGAGCCGCCTTTCCCTCACGCGAACCGCCCTTTCACGAACAGGTATCGGCCGGGAAGCTGTCGAACAGCGACCAGGCCTGGTTCTTGATCTCGATGATGAAGCCCGGCAGTTCCGCGTCGCGCGCGGCATCGAAGCAGGTGTTCTCCCCGGTCACGCCGGTGAAGCGGATGCCGCGCAGCGCGTCGCGGATGGCGGTGCGCTCCGCCGCCAGGCGCGGCACTTCGCCGGTGACGCTGGCGCGTTCCATCGCCTGCTTCAGCAGGAAGACGATGTCATAGGCCTGAGCGTCGCTGTGATGCGGGATGCGCTTCGTCGTCAGGCCGCGGCGTGCGTTCTCCGCCGCGTATTTCTGCGTGAACAGCCGCGTCGCGTCGTTGCGGTCCCACCAGAACCCGGCGACGATCAGCATGCCCTCGCCTTCCGGCCCGAACAGATCGACGGAATTCGGATCGGCGAAGATCTGGCTGCCGATGACGCGCCCCGCGAAGCCCTGCCGGCGCAATTCGCGCAGCACCTTGCCCGCGCCGTCCGGCGTCGCCGCCAGCGCCACCACTTCCGGGTTCCGCTGCAGGATCTGCGTGACCTGCGGCGCGACATCGAAGGTGCGGTACTGGAAGGACACCGGCTCCCCGAAGGTGATGTTCTGCGCGCGCAGCAGCCCGGGATAGAACTGCGTCGCCGTGATGTTGGAGATGCGTTCGTCGGAGATGTAAAGGATCTCCGCCCGGCTCGTCGGTACGTTCTTCCGCTTTAGGGAAGCCAGCAGCCGCCCGAACTGCTTGCCCTCATCCTCGGTCAGCCGCCAAGCATAGCTGTTCGTGCCGGTCAGCCCGGGCTGCGAGGCGGAATTCGAGACCTGCACGATGCCGAGCCGTTCGCCGACCGGAAACGCCACCGCCGATTCACCGGAGGAGAACGGCCCGATGATCGCCAGCGCATTGTCGTCGCGGGCGAATTTCTGCGCCGCCGTCGCCGCCTGGCGGGGGTCCGACCCGGTATCGAACTTCTCGATGCGAAGCTGGCGGCCGTTGATGCCGCCCGCCGCGTTCACCTCGGACACCGCGATATCCACCGCCGTCTCAGTCGCCTCACCCGGGGATTTCAGCGGCCCGGACTTCACCATGGTGAGCCCGACCACGATCTCCCGCGCCTGCGCGTGCAGGGCGGGGGCTGCCAGCAATCCGGCGGTGGCCCCGAGGATGGTCCTGCGCTTCATCGTCCTGTTCTCCTTCAATGCCCACCGCCGAGATAGGCGGCGGCGAGCGCCTCGTTATCCGCAAGCCGCGCGGCTGGCCCATCCAGCACGACGCGTCCCAATTCCATCACATAGCCCCGCGATGCCGCCCGCAGCGCCATGCGCGTGTTCTGCTCCACCAGCAGGATTGCCAGCCCGTCCCGGTTCAACTCCCCGATCAGGTCGAATAGCCGGGCGACGAGCAGCGGCGAGAGCCCCAGCGAGGGCTCATCCAGCATCATCAGCCGCGGCTTGGCCAGCAAAGCCCGGGAAATCGCCAGCATCTGCTGTTCACCACCGGAGAGGATGGAGGCCGGCATGTCCCGCCGCGCCGCGAGGTTCGAGAAGCGGGCATAGACCGCCTCGATATCCCGCCCCACATCGCCGTCCCGCCGTCCATAGGCGCCCATCAGCAGGTTCTCATGCACCGTCAGGCTGACCAGGATCTGCCGCCCTTCCGGCACCAGCACCAGGCCGCGCGCCACGCGCAGCGGGGCGGACAGCGCCGTCACGTCATTGCCATCGAACCAGATGCGCCCAGCCGCCGGCTTCACCGCTCCGGCGATCGATTTCAGCAGCGATGACTTGCCCGCGCCATTCGCGCCGAGCACCGTCACAACCTCCCCCATCGCCACATTGAGGCTGACGCCGCGCACCGCCTGGGTGCGGCCGTAGCGGACCTCCAGCCCATCCACATCAAGAAGCATTGGATGCCTCCGCATCAGGCAGCATCGGATGCCTCCGCGCCGAGATAGGCTTCGCGCACCGTCGCATCGGCGCGGGCATCGGCCATGCTGCCCTCGAAGATCTTGCGGCCGAAATTCAGCACGACGACGCGGTCGCACACCTCGTTCACGAAGGCCATGTCGTGCTCGACCACGAGCAGCGTCGTCCCGGCCTCCGCGATGCGGCGCAGGAAGCGGGCAAGCTCCGCCGTCTCCGCCGGGTTGAGCCCCGCCGCCGGTTCATCCAGTAGCAGCAGCTTCGGCCGGCTGGCCAGCGCGCGCACCACCTCGATCTTCTTGCGGATGCCGTAGGGGAGGGAGGAGACGACCTCGCCGGGATCGATATCCAGCCCGGCTTCCGCCAGCAGCGCCTCCGCATCCCGGCGCCAGCGCCCGCGCGGCATCCAGCCCAGTGGCGTCAGCAGCGCGCCGAGCCCGGAGGCGCGGGCGTGCTGCCCGAGCATCACATTCTCCACCGCCGAGAGGTGCGGCATCAGCCGGATGTTCTGGAACGACCGCGCGAGCCCCGCCCGCACCCGCGCGCCCGGCACCAGGTCCTGGATCGCCTGGCCATCGAGGGCGATGGTCCCGGCATCGATGGGATAGACGCCGGAGATCAGGTTGAAGACCGTGGTCTTGCCCGCGCCATTCGGCCCGATCAGGCCAAGCCGCCCACCGCGCGGCAGGGCGAAGGTCACGTCATCCACCACCTTCAGCCCGCCAAAGGCTTTCGTCACCCCATGCAGCGACAACAGCGCGTCAGTGGGCATCGGCCACCCCCGCGCGACGCCGGAAGGTCAATCGCGCGAGCAGCGTGCGCGTCACGATCCCTTCCGGCCGGAACATCATCATCGCCACGATCATCACCCCGAAGGCGACATAGCGCCACGAACCGCCGACGCGCAGCAGCTCCGGCACCAGGGTGAAGAAGGTGGCGCCGACCAGCGGGCCCCATGCTGTCTGCGTGCCGCCGATCAGCACGAACAGCAGCACATAGATCGACAGCAGCGGCGAGAAATACTGCGCTTCCACGAAGGAGAAGTGATGCGCGTAGAGCCCGCCGGCCAGCCCCGCCAGCCCGGCCCCCACCGAGAAGGCCGCGACCTGCACGACCCGCGCCGGCACGCCCATCAGGGTCGAGACCAGCTCATCATCATGCAGCGCCCGCATCGCCAGGCCGAGCCGCGTCGCCATCAGGAAGAAGGATAGCGCCACCGCCCCCACCGCCGCGGCACCCAGCACCGGCAGATCGACGAAATCCGGCACCACGAGCCCCATCGCGCCACCCAGCGCCGGCTGCGTCAGGATGATGCCGGTGACGACCTGTGCGAAGGCGAAGGTCGCCAGCACCATATAGACGCCGCGCGTCCGCAACACCGGGAAGGCGATGGCGAAGCCGATCAGCGCGGTGATGGCGACACCGGCCGGGATCGTTGCCGCCGGCGGCCAGCCCAGCAATTCGCTCAGCGTTGCCGCCGCATAGGCGCCGATTGCCATGAACCCCGCGCCGCCGAGGTTCAACTGCCCCGCGGCGGCCGGGATGAAGATCGAATAGGCGAAGATCACGTTGATCGCGAGGATCGCCAGGATGCCGGCCCAGTACCCGCTCATCTATGCTGACCTCAGGCGCCGGCGCGCCCTCCGGGCGCTTGGGTCGCCGGATTTCCGGCGGGCGCCGTTCGGCGCCTCGGCCGGCTTTGCCGGCCGCATGGCCCGCATGACGTGCCTGCTCATCACAGCTTCCCCTTGCCGATGCGCGACCCGCCGAACAGCCCCTGCGGCCGCAGGATGATGGCCAGCAGCAGCGTCGTCCACACCACCACCTGCGCCGCATCGCCGCCGAAGAAGTGGATGCCCAGTGTCTCCAGCAGCCCCACCAGCAGCCCGCCCGCGATGGCCCCCCAGATGGACCCGATGCCCCCCAGCACCATCGCCGCGATCGCCTTGGTGCCGACATGGTCGCCCATAAAGGGCGAGACATCGCTGTAGTTCACCACGAACAGCGCCCCCGCCACGCCGCACAGCAACCCCGACAGCAAAAACACCACCGGCACGATGCGGGAGACCTCCACCCCCAGCAGCGTCGCCGTATCCGGATTCTCCGCGATGGAGCGCAGCGCGCGCCCCGTCCGCGTGGATTGCAGCAGCCAGGACAGCCAGGCCACCACGGCGAGTGAGATGAGCAGGGAGGCGATCTGCGGCAGCCCCACCACCAGCGGCCCGAGATGCACATCCAGCCGGAACCGCACCGGGAAGCTCTGTGCCTCGGACCCCAGGAAGATCAGTACCAGGTGCTCGAAGATCAGCAGGAAGCCGAGCGAGGACACCAGCGGGATCGCGTGTTCCGTCGCATCGCCATGGCGCGTCCGCAGGTAGCGGAAGGTGAAGCGCTCCACGATCAGCGAACACAGGATGGAGACCGCGACCCCACCCAGCAGGGCAGGCGCCCAGTGCAGCCCGGCGGAAAGCCCGAAGGGCAGCCCGTTCCGCGCCAGCGTCCAGGCCACCATGCCGGTCAGCATGAACATCGTCGGGATGGTGAAGTTGAGAAAATTCAGCACGCCGATGGTCAGCGTGAAGGCCACCGCCACCGCGACATAGATGCCCCCGAGATTGAGCCCGGAGACCACCTGCTGCGCCAGCGTCGATCCCCCCGGCCACGCCGCGAGCCCGGCGATCCCCGCCACCACCAGCACCGCCGCCCCGGCGGAAGCCAGCACGGGGCCAGGCCTTGGGCCGGACCGCCGCGTCCCGGAGGCGGTCCCGCTCATAAGGCCGAGACCCTGTGCCGCCGGGTGAAAGGGCACGGCCGGGCTCGCCGGCCCGGAGGGGAAAGGGCAGCGCTCGGCACTGATGTCTCCAGTCATGTCAGGGCGCGATCACAGGGTGTTTCGGGCCGCCGCGCAAGGGTGCGCCGGCCTCCCCTGTGGCTCTCCTCTGGCGCCCGCATCGCCGTGATGGCGAAATGCCGGGCAGACCGCCCGAGGATTCGCCCCTTGCAGCAGCTTCCGCCCGAGCCCTGGCGCTGGGACGCCGTCGATCTCGCCCGCGCCATCCGCCTCGGCGCGCTCTCGGCGCGGGAGGCGACGCAATCCATCCTCGCCCGCTGCGCCGCCGTGAACCCCGCGATCAATGCCGTGGTGCTGGTGACGGAAGACGCGGCGCTGGCCGCCGCCGATGCCGCCGATGCGGCGCTGGCGCGGGGCGATGCGCTGGGGCCGCTGCATGGCGTGCCGGTGACGACGAAGATCAATGTGGACCAGCAGGGGCTGCCGAACAGCAATGGCTGCGTCCCGCTGCGCGATATGCTGGCGCCGGCGGATAGCGCCGTGGTGGGCAATCTGCGCCAGGCCGGCGCCGTGCTGTTCGGCCGCACCAACACCCCCGCGCTGTCGATGCGCTGGTTCACGGAAAACGCCTTGCACGGCCGCACCCTGAACCCCTGGAGCGCGGGCCACACGCCGGGAGGGTCCTCCGGCGGCGCGGCGGCGGCGGTGGCGGCGGGCATCGGGCCCATCGCCCATGGCAATGACCTCGGCGGGTCGATCCGCTACCCCGCCTATGCCTGCGGCGTGGCGGGCCTGCGGCCTTCCGCCGGGCGTGTGCCGGCCTTCAACCCCACCATGTCCGCCGAGCGCCCGCTGACCGGGCAGATCATGTCGGCGCAGGGGCCGCTCGCTCGCCGGGTGCGGGATCTGCGTCTCGCGCTGGCGGCGATGGCGGTGGGGGATGCGCGGGACCCCTGGTGGATGCCGGTGCCGCTGGACCAGCCCCCGCCACCCCGCCCGATCCGCGTGGCGCTGTCTGTGGACCCCGCCGGCACCGGCGTCCACCCGGCGGTGGCGGAGGCCGTCCGCCGCGCCGGGCGCATCCTCGAAGCCGCGGGCTATGCGGTGGAGGAGGCGGACCCGCCGGGCTTCGCCGAGGCCGCCGCCGACTGGGACACGCTGGTGGATGGGGAGACCGCGATCTTCATGCGGGAAGCCTTCGCCACGCTGGGCGATGCCGGCGCGCAGGCGACCTTCGTCTGGATGACCGAGGGCCGCCCTGGCGTCGACATGCCCGGCTTCCTCCGCGCCCTCGCCCGTCGCGCGACGCATCAGCGCGCCTGGGCGCGATTCATGGCCGAACGCCCGCTGGTGCTCTGCCCCACCTCCGCCCTGCCGCCCTTCCCGCAGGGCATGGATGTCGCCAGCGAGGAAAGTTTTTCGATCGTCTTTCGCGCCCAGCAGACCCTGCTCGCCCAGCCGCTGCTCGGCCTGCCCTGCGTCTCGGTCCCCACCGGCCTCGCCGATGGCCTGCCGATGGGCGTGCAGATCATCGCCCCTCGTTGGCGGGAGGACATGGCGCTGGACGCGGCGGAGGTGATCGAGGCCGCCTGCCCGATGCCGACACCGATCGACCCTATCGGATAGGGGTCTCGACAGGCCGCGGCCGCAGCTTCTCCGCCACCAGCGCGCCGGCCGCGCCGAGCAGCATCAGCAGCGCCATCGGCCGTGGCGTGCCATCCGCCAGCGCGCCGACCAGCGCGCTGCCGACGGCCGCACAGCTGAATTGCAGCGTGCCGAGCAGGGCGGAGGCGCTGCCCGCACGGCTGGCATGGCGAGACAGCGCGCCCACCGCCGCATTGGGAAACACCAGCCCCGTGCAGGCCAGCGCGACAACGGCCGGCACGAACACCCCCCACAGCCCACCAAAGCCCGTGAAGGCCGTGACCGCCAGCACCAGCACCGCCACCGCCGAAAGCCGGACCGCCAGCCCCGGCACCCGCCGCTGGCCGAGCCGCTTCAGCAGCCAGGGATTGAGCTGCGAGGCCCCGATGAACCCGGTGGCGCTGACGGCGAACAGCAGCCCGAAGTGTTCCGGCGGCACGTTGAACTGCTCGATATAGACGGCCGGCGCCCCGCTGATGAAGGCGAAGACGCTGAACATGGCGGCCGCGGCCATGCAGGCATGGGTGAAGAAGCCCCGCTCCCGCCCGATCTGGACGAAGTCCCGCACCATGTTGAAGGGGGAATGCCGCACGCGCCGATGCGGCGGCAGGGTCTCTGGCAGCAGCCACCAGGCGAGGGCGCAGGACAGCCCACCATAGGCCGCGCAGACCCAGAAGATGCTGCGCCATCCCCCGAAGCCCAGCAGCAGCCCGCCCAGCGACGGCGCCAGGATCGGCGCCGCGCCCATCACCAGCATGAGCTTCGACATCAGCTTCGCTGCCGCCAGCCCATCCGCGATATCCCGCACCATGGCGCGGGGGATGACGCCGCTGGCCGCGCCGCCGAAGGCCGCGATGCAGCGGAAGACGGACAGCATCGTCATATCCGTCGCCACCGCGCAGCCGATCGACGCCAGGGTATAGACTGCGGTGCCCACCAGCAGCGGGCTGCGCCGGCCCAGCCGGTCCGCCAGCGTGCCCTGCACCAACTGCCCCACGGAAAGCCCGATGAACCAGGCCGCCAGCGTGATCTCGACACTGCCGCGCTGCGTGCCCAGCTCCGCTTCGATGGCCGGGAAGGCCGGCAGGTACATGTCGGTCGAGATCGGCCCCACGGCCGTGAGGAAGCCGAGGAGGATGGGCAGCCAGCGAGGCATTCAGGGTCCGCTTTTGGGAAGGATAGGGGCGAGATACCACGCGGCGGCGGCACCGGGGACCGGATGAGCGCGCCATGCTGGCGGGGCAGCCCCTCATCCCGGACATGTGAAGCCCCTGGCGCCTTGGGAAGCTTTCGGCGTTAGGATGTTGCGGCCCCCGGAGAATCCTGCATGTCCCTCGCAAAACGCGCCCTGCTCGGCTTCATCGCCGCGGCGATGTCAGTGCTGATCTTTCACCAGGGCATGGTGGGGCTGCTGAACGCCATCGGCTGGGTGCCGCGCGCGCCCTATTCACTTGCCCAGACTGGACCGCTCGGCGTGCCCGCCCTGCTGAACATCTGCTTCTGGGGCGGCCTCTATGGCGCCGTCTTCGGCATGGCCCTGCCGCGCCTGCCGCGCGCCCCGATGTGGCTGCTGGGCTTCGGGCTCGGCCTGCTCGCCGCGCTCGTCGGCTGGTTTGTCGTCGCGCCCATCAAGGGTCAGCCCACCGCGGCGGGCTTCGTGCCGATGCGGATGCTGATCTCCGTCCTGATCAACGGCACCTGGGGCATTGGTGTCGGCCTGCTGCTGCCGCTGGTGATGCGCGGCGCCCAAAGGGGGTGACGCTTCCCCTTCCTCCCGCCACGCGTTACCTCTGAAGGCGGAGGACACAGCCGCCATGACCGCCCTTGCCGACGAGGTTGCCCGCCTGCTTGAGAACGCCGCCCGCGCCGCGCGGGATGCGT
>CANJXD010000190.1 GCA_947478535.1 Acetobacteraceae bacterium | reverse complement strand
GCCGACCAGGTGCGCATCATGTCGCGGGAGAGTGCATCCGGCGCGGACAGCCCTTTCACCATGCCGATCGCCACCGGGAAGAAGCAGAGGTAGGCGCTGATGAAAGCCTTCGGCAGCAGCCCCGTCATGCCCAGTGCGCCGAGCGCCACGATGACGATCGGCGCCAGCGCCAGCACCGGCACGGCCTGGGAGGCGACGATCCACGGCATCAGGCTGCGTTCCAGCGCGCGGACATGGATGATCGCGGTGGCCAGCAGCACCCCCAGCAGCGATCCCAGCCCGAACCCCGCCAGCGCGGCGGACAGCGTCACGCCCGCATGATTCACCAGGCTGCGGGGCGAGGTGATGGGCGGCCCCGTCAGGCTGTTCCACATTTCCAGCAGGATCTGGTGCGGCGCCGGCAGCAGCGGCCGCGCATGGGACCAGGTCAGCTCCACCATCTGCCCGAAGCCGGGCGCATTGCCCGCCCGCGCCTGCATATCCGCCACCACCTGCCAGTTCAGCGCGACGGCCGCGCCATACCACAGCACGGCGATGATGGCGGAGACGGCGGCCACCGGCTGGATCTGGTCCCGCAGGCGCTCAGTCATAGGAATGCCCCGCGCGCAGCCCTTCCCGCACGCGCTGGGCGATGCGCAGGAACTCCGGCGTCTCCCGGATTTCCAGCCGCCGGTCGCCGCCGAAATCGCAGTCGATGATATCCGTGATCCGCCCCGGCCGTGGCGACATGACGATGATACGCGTCGAGAGGAACACCGCCTCCGGGATCGAATGCGTCACGAAGACCACGGTCTTTTGCGTGCGCGCCCAGAGCTTCAGCAGTTGCTCGTTCAGATGATCGCGCACGATTTCATCCAGTGCGCCGAAGGGCTCATCCATCAGGAGCAGCTTCGGCTCGAAGGCCAGCGCGCGGGCGATGGAAGCGCGCTGCTGCATGCCGCCCGACAATTGCCAGGGGAAACGCCGCTCGAAGCCCGCGAGATCGACCATCGCGAGTTGCTTTCGCGCGCGCTCCCGGCGTTCTGCCTTCGGCACGCCCATGATCTGCAGGGGCAGCATCACATTGCCCTCGATGGTCCGCCAGGGATACAGCGCCGGCGCCTGGAAGACGTAGCCGTAATCCCGCCGCAGCCGTGCCTCGCCCGGTGTCGCACCATTCACCCGCAGCGTGCCGCCCGTGGGCTGCTCGAGGTCCGCGATGGCGCGTAGCAGCGTCGTCTTACCGCAGCCGGAAGGACCGATGAGGGAGACGAACTCGCCCTCCGCGATATCGAGGTCGATGCCGGACAAGGCGTGCACCGGCCCGTCCCGCGTCGTGAAGGTGAGCGACAGGTCCCGCGCGCTGATGACGGCGTCACTCACCGTGCGAAATCTCCCACAGCCGGCAGGGCGAGAGCGGCATTTCGAGAATCTCGATCCCCTTCGCCGGCAGGCCGAGCGCATCTTCCAGCGCCTGCGCGAACAACGCGCCAACCGGGATTGCCCCCGCCTCCCCCGCGCCCTTCACGCCGAGCGGATTGAGCGGGGAGGGGGTGACGGTGTGGTCCATGCGGATGCGTGGCACATCGAGCGCCGTCGGCAGCAGGTAATCTGCCAGGCTCGCATTCATCAGCTGCCCCTGATCGTCCCAGGCCAGTTTCTCGAAGAAGGCATTGCCGATGCCCTGCGCCACGCCGCCCTGGATCTGCCCGGCGAGGATCAGCGGATTGATCACCGTGCCGCAATCATGGACCACGACATAATCCAGGATCGTCGGACGCATCGTCAGCGCATCCACTTCGATGATCATCGCATGCGCGCCGCTCGCCGTGGCGCCACTGGCCGGGCCGAAATAGGACGTCGCCTCCAGCCCCGGTTCCGTCCCGGGCGTGACGGCGCCGCGCATCGGGTTCGCCAGGCCCGCCAGCGCGCCGAGCGTGATGGCATGGCCTTCCACGCCCACGACATGCACCTTCCCATCGGCGAGGACGAGATCCTCCTCCGCGCATTCGAAATGCCGCGCGGCGGTCTTCAGGATTTTTCCTCGCACCACCTTCGCCGCCTCGTGGGAGGCGCTGCCGGCGACGACGGCGCCGCGGCTCGCGAAGGTGCCGACACCCCATTGGAACTGGTCGGTATCGCCCGTCGTCACCTCGACATCGCGGATATCGACGCCGAGTTGTTCCGCCACCACCTGCGCGAAGGCCGTGGCGTGGCCCTGCCCCTGGCTGCCGATGCCGGTCGCCACGCTGACCTTGCCCGAGCTCTGCACCTGCACCCGCGCGCCTTCATACGGCCCGATGCCCGTGCCCTCGACATAGCAGACGACACCGATGCCGATCGCGCGGCCCTCGGCCCGCGCCTTCGGCTGCGTCTCCCGCAGGAAGTGGTCATAGCCGATGGCGTCCAGCGCCTTCTCCAGGATCGGCGCGTAGTTGCCGCTATCGTAGGAGAGGCGGGAAAAATCCTGGTAGATCACGCCCTGGTCGTAGGGGAAGGCATCGGGCGCGATGAAGTTGCGCCGCCTGATCTCGTTGCGGTCCAGCCCGAGTTCCCGCGCCGCGATATCGAGCAGTCTCTCCATCACGAAGACGCCGTGCTGCCGCCCCGCGCCGCGATAGGGCGTGACCAGCGTGCGATTGGTGAAGACCGCCGTGAACACGCTGTCATAGGCCGGCACGACATAGCAGCCGAGCAGCGTGCACTGGCTGTTCAGCGGCAGCGTCAGCCCATAGGGGTCATAGGCGCCGGTATCGTGCAGGAACACGTCCTTCACGCCGAGGATGCGCCCTTCCGCATCCAGCGCGATCTCCGCGTCATGGATCTGGCTGCGCTCATGCGTCGTGGCGAAGAAATGCTCCAGCCGATCCTCGATCCACTTCACAGGACGGCCGAGGCGCATGGCGGCCCAGGGGATGAGGACTTCCTCAGGATAGAACATCATCATCTTCGGCCCGAAGCCGCCGCCGATATTCGGCGCCACGACGCGCACCTGGCGCTCGCTCAGCCCGAGCATCGCGGCCAGGCCGTTGCGGATGACGACGGGCGCCTGCGTCGTGTCCCACACCGTCAGCCGATCCGCGCGCGGGTCCCATTGCGCGACGATGCCGCGGGTCTCCATCGGGATCGACGCGCCGCGATCATAGGTGAAGCGTCGCGCGATGATGGTGTGCGCGGCCTTCACCGCCGCTGCGTAATCCCCGCGATGCTGATGCACCCGCGCTGCGACATTGTCCGTGAGATGCTCATGCACCCGCGTCGCATCCGGGCGCAGCGCGGCTTCGAGGTCACCGATGGCGTCGAGCGTCTCCCACTCCACCGTGATATCGGCCAGCGCGTCCTCGGCGATGTAGCGGCTTTCTGCCACCACCATCGCGACGGGTTCGCCGACATGCCGCGCCTTGTCCTTCACCAGCGGCACCTGGCAGCACTGACGAAAGATCATTCCTGGGACCGGTGGTGGCGGTACCAGCAACGGCCCCGGCTTCCAGTAATCCCGGAGATCCTCCGCCGCATAGGCCGCGATCACCCCCGGCCGCGCCCGCGCCGCGGCGAGATCCACGGAGAGCAGGCGCGCATGGGCGTGCGGGCTGCGCAGGAAGGCCACATGCAGCAGACCCGACAGTTCCACATCATCGACGAACAGCGCTTCGCCTCGCAGGAGGCGCGGGTCCTCGTTGCGCGTCAGCGGGCGGCCGAAGGAGCGAAACTCCGTCATGCGCCTCGCTCCGCAGTCGTCTTCCCCAGCCGCTCCGCGGCGAGTAACACCGCATCGACGATGTGCTGATACCCCGTGCAGCGGCAGAGATTGCCGGACAGCGCCTCTCGCACCTCCGCCTCGTTCGGCGTCGGGTTTTCCGCCAGGAAGGCTGTCATCGTCATCAGGATGCCCGGCGTGCAGTAGCCGCATTGCAGGCCGTGGCTGTCCTGGAAGGCCTGTTGCAGGCCATTGAGCTGCCCCGGCCCCGGCGCCAGCCCCTCCACGGTGCGAATTTCGTGCCCTTCCGCCTGCACCGCGAAGACCAGGCAGGCTCGCGCCGGCGCGTCATCCCACAGGATGGTACAGGCACCGCAGACGCCGTGCTCGCAGCCGACATGCGTGCCGGTCAGCCCCAATTCATGGCGGAGGAAATCCGACAGCAGCAGGCGGGGTTCGACCTGGCGGCGATAGGCCACGCCATTCACCGAGACCGTGATCTCCCTCATGCCAAAGCCCTTTCCGCCGCCAGCCGCAGTGCCCGCCCTGCCAGCACGCCCGCGAGGTGCCGCTGATAGGCCGGGCTCGCCTGCACGCTGCCGAGCGGATCAATCTCCCGCGCTGCCAGTGCGGCTGCCGCCGCGATATCCGCCTCCGCCATCGCGGTGCCGATCAGGACGGCCGCGGCGCCCGGCGCGAGCATCGGCACTGGCCCGGCGCTGCAGAATGCCAGGCGCACCGCCACGCAGCGCCGCGCCGCATCCAGCGCCACCACCGCCGCCACCCCCATCATCGCGTAATCCCCCCGCCGTCGCGCGACTTCGAGGAAGGCAGTGCCGCTGCCTGGTGCCATCGCGGGGATGACGATCTCCGCCAGCATCTCGTTCTCCGCCAGCGCCGTGGTCAGCGGGCCGAGGAAGAAGTCGGCCGCCGCCACGAGCCTTTCGCCAGCCGCGCGACACAGCCGAAACCGCGCATCCAGCGCCAGCATCACCGCCGGCATCTCGCTCGCGGGGTCGGCGTGGCTGAGATTGCCGCCCAGGGTGCCGCGCGTGCGGATTTGCGGATGCGCCACCTCCGCCAGCGCCTCCGTCACCAGCGGGAAGTGTCGCGCCACGGCGGCGTCCCGCTCGATCGCGCGGTAGCGCGCCATGGCGCCGATCAGCAGCGCCCCATCCGCCCCCACCGCCATCTGATCGAGCCCGACGACGCGGTTGAGGTCGATCAGCACGGCAGGCTGGGCCACGCGGAAATTCATCGCCGGCACCAGGCTCTGCCCGCCCGCCAGGAAGCGCGCGGCTTCTCCATGCTCGGCCTTCAGGGCGAGCGCTTCCTCGGGTGTCGCCGGGGCGTGCCAGGCGAAGGCGGCGGGCTTCACGCGTAAATCCTCATGCCTGCGAACCTGCCAGAAGCCCCCCCGCGCCGGCCAGAGGCGATTTCCGCACACCCTGTCCCGCCAGCCCAACCCTTGCGTCATCGGTGGGCAGCGTGGTCAGGTCCGCGGCATGACCGTCACCGCCTATCTCGCCGGCCCCGATGTCTTCCTGCCCGATGCGCCCGCCCATGCCGCGCGCAAGGCGGCGATCTGCGCGTCCCATGGCATCACCGCCCTGCCGCCGCTGAACGAGGATGTGGCCAGCCTCGCCGCGATGCCGGAGGCCGCGGCCTGGCGCGTGATCTTCGCCAAGGATCTGGCGATGATGGAGGGCGCCGATATCGTCATCGCCAACCTCACGCCCTTCCGCGGCGCCTCCGCCGATTCGGGCACGCTGGTCGAACTCGGCTGGTTCCTCGGGCGCGGCCGGCCGATCTTCGCCTATTCCAACAGCGCCACCCCCTTCGCCGCCCGCAGCGCCGCGCTGCTGGCGAAGGTGGCGGACCCGATGCCGGGCCTGACGGTGGGCGGCTTCGGCCTGCCGGACAATCTGATGATCCCCGGCGCGGTGGAACAGGGCGGCGGCCTCCCCATCCTGCTGCCGGAGGACGGCCGGGACCTGCCCTTCGATTCGCTCGATGTCTTCGCCCGCTGCGTCGCGGCGGCGGCTACGAAGCTGGGGCTCACCCCTCGCGCGGCACGCTGATTGTCGTCAGCGGCACATGCTGCTGGCAGCCATAGACATCGGTATCCCCAAGGTCACCGGAGGAGACCGGCCGGCGGATCGTGATCTTGAAGGCCAGCGCCGCGTCATAGGGCACGCAGACCAGCACATCCGCCAGCGGGATGCGGTAGGCCGCGGCGATGCGCGCGGGCTCGATCACACCGCTGCGCTTCACGCGTTCGTAGGAGGCGGCGTCGTCGAACATCACGTCGAACGTCACCTCGAACGGCCCCGCATTCTTGCTGCGGATCACCTTGGCGATCTTCGCCAGGGGCACACCCGGTTCCATCAGCGCACCTCCTCGATCCGCATCGGGAATATCTCGCAGGGGTCGGCCAGCGGCAGCAGGTGATAGACGGCGAAGCGATAGGCCGGCCCCACCGGAATCCCGAAGGGGGAGAAGGGATAGGCCATGTTGCCCGCCGTGGTCAGGATGCCGGGGTAGCTCGCGTGCTGGAGATGCCCGCGCGAATACATCGCGACCGCCATCGCCTGGTCCTGCGTCGGCGCCACCACCTCGATCATCAGCCCGATCTCGCGTGGCGGGTGGCCATCATCGCCCGGCTCCAGCGCGCCCATCACGGCGTTGCGGCCATACTGCCGGAAGTTGAGGAAGATGCCGCCCGCCGCCAGGCCGAAGCGGTGTTCCGCCCGGTCCCGCGTTTCCGCCAGCAGCCCTTCGAGTTCCTGGATCATCACGGGATCCCGGATGCCGACCATGACGATGGCGCGGAAGCCAATGCGCTCCGCCCCTTCCAGCTTCACGCGATAGGTCGCATCCGGGATGAAGCGGCTGCCGCGCACACGCACCACCCGCGCATCCGCCTGTTCGAAGGTCGCCCCCGTCAGGTCGTTCATCCCGCCCGGCCCCGGCTGCAGGCAGGGGTCGCCGCGCTCATACAGCGAATGCCCGGCGACGGAGACGGTGGTGCAGCGATGCGCGGCGTTGCCGGGCTCCACCTCGAAATAATCGGCACCGATCCGCCCGATCATCGGCTCGCCGAGGTCATAGGGAATGGCCGAAAGCCCCGCGCATTCCAGGATCTTCCCGCAATGCAGCGCGAGCCCCTTGTCGAAGCCGCGCATCACCGGCAGCGCGGCGAAGATCGCGTCATCGCAGGCGCGCCCGGCGATGATCACCTCCGCCCCGGCATCCAGCGCCTTGATGAAGGGCTCCACCCCCATCTGCGCGACGATGGGGCCGCAGCGATCGATCGTCTCCGCCGTCAGCGCGCCCGTCGGCCCGATGCTGTCCAGCGGTGCGGCCGCCATGCGGCGCTTCAAATCGTCCTTGTCGAGCTCGGCGGAAATCACCGCCATGCGGAAAGACAGCCCGTGTTCCCGCGCGATGTCGCGGATGATGCCGGCAGCTGTTTCCAGGGTCTCGTTCGCGCCGCTGGTCAGGGCGGAGCCGACCAGCAGCGGCACCCCCAATTCCCGCGCCGCGCGCAGCATGATGGACAGGTCATGCCGATAGGTTGTCAGCGGCAGGAAGGGCAGCCCGGTGCCGTGGTAGTAGGGGCCCATATCGGTGGAGCCGGCATCCTGCCCGATGAAATCCGGCCTCGCCTCCATCCCCCGCCGGAACGCCGCGATATTGTAGCCGCTGCCCAGCGAGCCCGAAGGCGCGAGGCCGGTGATGATGCTCACGCTGCGATGCTCTCAGGTCAGGGTGATGTTGCCGCGGCGCACGACCTCGATCCACCGCGCCATGTCTTCCCGCAGCAGCTTGGCGAAGGGCTCCGGCCCGTCGCCGACGATATCGGCGCCGATGCGGCCGAGCGTGGCGCGTGCATCCGGCGCCGCCAGGCTTTCCGCGAACAGCCGGTGCAGCGTCGCGATGATCGCATCCGGCGTGCCCTTCGGCGCCATCATCCCGAACCACAGCGGTGCTTCCACCGTCGGCAGGCCGAGCTCGATGAAGGTGGGCGTGTCCGGCAGCGCCGGGGTGCGGCGGGCGGAGGCGACGGCGATGGGCCGCACCGTGCCGGCATCCATCAGCCCCTTGGCGGACCCGACGGCGGTGAAGGTGAAGGGGATGGTGCCCGCCGCCATGTCGTTCAGCACCAGCGCAGCGCCGCGATAGGGCGCGTGGAGGAAGGAAACGCCGGCCGCCTGCTGGAACAATTCGAGCAGCAGATGCCCGAAGCTCGCCACCCCCGGCGTGCCCATCGGCACCGCGCCCGGCCTGGCGCGCGCGGCATCCAGCACGGCCTGCAGGCCCTGGCCCTGGAAGGATTGCGCCGCGAACAGCACCATCGGCGTATCGATGAGGTGCGTGACCGGCAGCAGATCGGTTTCCGGCTCATAGGGCAGGCGGGGGTTCAGAGCCTTGGCGATGGCGACCTGCGCGGCATTGGCCACCAGCAGCGTCAGCCCATCCGGCGCAGACTTCACGACATGCTCGGCCGCGATCACGCCGCCCGCGCCGGCGCGGTTGTCCAGCACCAGAGGCTGGCCCGTCAGTTCAAGGAAGCGCGGCCCGATCGCGCGCGCCACGACATCGACCGACCCGCCAGGCGCATAGGGCACCACGGCGCGGACGGGGCGGCCCGGGAAGCCCTGCGCCCGGACGAGCGAGGGCATGGCCAAGGGCGCTACCAGCAGGGGAAGCAGGTCACGACGCTTCATTGCACAGCCCTTCTTCATTCGTCTCGATGCCGATCCTGGCACGCGTCCGATGCCCGGTCATCCCCGCTTTTCGAGCATCGCCGCGTTCACGCAGGTCGGCCGCTGGCCGTACCGCAGGAAGTCCATCATGTACTGCATCGACAGCCGCCGGATATCGCCGATGCTGGCGGTGGAATAGAAAGCGGCGTGCGGTGTCAGGATGAGGCGTTCATCGAGCCATTCCTCCCCCGCCGCCCAGGCCGCGACCAGCGGGTCCGCGCGGTCCAGCGGTTCCGTCTCGAAGACGTCGATCCCCGCGGCACCGAGATGGCCCCCGCGCAGCGCGCCATGCAGCGCCGACCAGTCGAGGATGCCGCCGCGCGCCGTATTCACGAGCACCGCCCCTTCCGGCAACAGAGCCAGCGCCCGCGCATCCAGCATCCGAGCCGTCGTCGCATTCAGCGGCGCGTGGATGGTGAGCACATCGCTCCGCGCCAGCAGCGCCTCCATGCTCGAAAAGCGCTCGAAGCCGAAGGAGAGTTGCGCGCCGACCGGCAGCCAGGGGTCGAAGAACCCCACCTGCATCCCGAAGGCCTTGAAGCGCAGCGCCGCCGCCGTGCCGATGCGCCCCATGCCGAGGATGCCGACACGCAAGCCACCGATCCGCCGCACCACCTTCAACTGCCGCGCGTCCCAGGAGGCATTGGACCGCCGCAGCCGCCGGTCATAGGCCTGCACCCCGCGCAGCAGGTTCAGCGCCAGCGCCACCGCATGGTCCGCCACTTCCGTCGTGCCGTAGTCCGGCGTGTTCAGCACGGGAATCCCGCGCGCCGTCGCTGCTTCGAGATCGACATGCCCGAACCCCACGCCGCCCTGCACGATGGCACGGCAGCGCGTCAGCTTCGCGATGGCCTCCGCCGGCAATTTATGCGCACTGCGGCAATTCAGCACCGCATCCGCCATGCCGTAATCCGCGGGGTCCGGCAGCGCGCCATCGACGGAGCGGCGGAAATGCAGCACGGCATCCCCGGCGACGATGGCCTCCTCGATATCCGGTGCATCCTCCCACAAGGGGTCGATCACCAGGATCTGCGGCAGCGCCATCAATGCTTTCCTTCCATCGCGGCCCAGGCGGCGATCATCGCCGCGGCGCCGAAGCCTGGCACGCGGGTCGCGGCCATCACTGTTGCTTCGCGGTCCAGAATGCCCGCCACGGCATCCGGCAGGCTCTCCCACAACTCCGGCGGGATCACCTGCGCGCCGTGGCGATCCGCGTGC
>CANJXD010000189.1 GCA_947478535.1 Acetobacteraceae bacterium | reverse complement strand
ATGAATTTCGGCAGGTCGATCAGGAACAGGAAGGCCGTGTCCCCCTGCAGGGGAAAACCATAGGCATTGGTGGTGAAGAAGCCGAGCAGCGGCTGCAGGATCAGCGCGGCATAGAGCGCGTGGTGCACCCCCGCCGCCGCGGCGCGCATGGCGGGCGGCAGGTGGCCCGGCAGCGCCGGCGGCTTGCTGATGCCGCGAAACGCCAGCCGCAGCACGGCAAGGCCGAGGATCAGCAGGCCAAGGCTTTCATGCAGCGCGTAGAAGGGCATCTTCGCGTCATCCTTCATGAAGCGGATGACGAGGCCCGACAGCAGCGCGATACCCAGCATCGGCACCGTCAGCCAATGGAACCATTTTGCGAGCGACGCATACTGCCCATCGGGATGCATCGCATCCTGGCCACGGATCGAAGGCGTTGCGGCGCTGCTGTCCATCGGCGGGTCTCCCGTGAAGCGTGCCACTATGGCATGACCCCGCCCGTCGATTGGAAGCGAAACCTCCCCCGATGATCGCCGCGCATGCGGATTGGAGCATCGATCCGCGCAAGCGCTGGCTGGCGGTGGCGCGGCGGGATGGCGCGGGCTGGCGGATGGCGGCGCCGCGCCCGGTGGGGGATCTTTCGGCGTTGCTGCCCGGATTGCTGGCGGAAGGCCTGCCGGTGGCGCTCGGCCTCGACCTGCCGCTCGGGGTACCGCGGGACTGGGCGGCGGGGCGAACGGAGCCGGATTTTCCGGCGCTTCTGGCGGGGCTCGCGGGCAAGCGGGATTTCTTCGAGGTCTCGGCCACGCTCGACAGCGTCCGCCCCTCGCGGCCCTTCTACCCCGCGCGCGGCATCAAGGGGATGACGCGGGCCTCCCACGCCGCGGCGCTGGGGATGGCCTCCGCGCAGGGGCTTTCCCGCTGGTGCGACCGGGCGACGGCGCTGCGCCCGGCCGGTGCGCCGGTGTTCTGGACGCTGGGGGCAAACCAGTCCGGCAAGGCCGCGATCAGCGCTTGGCGGGACTGGCTGGCCCCGGCGCTGGCGGCGGGCGCGCCGGTTCGCCTGTGGCCCTTCCAGGGCGGCATCCGGGAATTGCTGGCGCCAGGGCGCGCCGTGCTGGCGGAGGTCTATCCGGCGGAAGCGCTGCGGCAACTCGGGCTGAAACTGGCCGGCAGCAAGCGCACCCAGGCGCCACGGGCCGCGCTGGCCGCGGCGCTACGCGGCACGATGGCGCGCCTCGGCGTGGTGGCGGAGGACACGCTGGCGGCGATGATCACGGCCGGCTTCGGCGCCGATGCGGCGGGGGAGGACCGGCTGGATTGCGTGCTGGGCCTGCTGGCGATGATCGCCGTGCTGGATGGCACACAGCCGGATTTCGTGCCGGAGGATGCCTGGGTCCGGACCTGGGAGGGCTGGGTGCTGGGGCAGGTGGAGATGCCGCGGGAGGCCGCCGGCTACGCCACCTCTCCATAAAGCCCCGCCGCGCGGGCGGATTGCTGGATGAGGGCGACCAGCAGGTCGAGCGTCGGCGTCGCCACGCCCACCAGGCGCGCGAGCTTCAGCGGCGTGGCCAGGATGCCGTCGATTTCCATCGGGCGGCCGAGTTCGAGATCCTGCAACAGGGACGGCTTGTGCGCGATGGTCAGGCCCGCGGCCTTCTCGGCCAGCGCCTCCGGCTGCGGGCGGCCGAGGGCGGCGGCGATGGCCAGCGCCTCCCGCGCGCAGGCGAGGGCGGCGGCCTTCAGCACGGGGTCCGCCAGCGTGTCGCGGATGCCGCGGCGGGCGAGGACGCAGGGCGGGTTGCTGCCGAGGTTGGCGACAAGCTTGGACCAGATATCGGCGCGGATATCGGCCGAGACCGGGGTGGGGAAGCCGCCGGCCTCCAGCACCGCCGCCAGGGCCTGCACGCGGGGCGTGATGGCGCCATCGATCTCACCGAGGCAGAGGCGCAGCACGCCCGGCTCCGCGCGCACCACACCGGGAGCGATGACGGCGGTGGCGGAAAAGACGCAGCCACCGATCGTGCGCTCGATGCCCACGGCCTGGCGCAGTGCGTCACCCGGGTCGAGCTCCAGCAGACGCGTGTCGTCGAGCGGGCCGCCATGCCGGGCGAAATACCACCAGGGGATGCCGTTCATGACGAAGGCGACCGGCGTGTCCGGCCCCAGCAGTGGGCCGATGCCGGCGGCGACCGAGGATAGCGCCGGTGCCTTCACGGTGACGATCACCGCATCCTGCGGGCCGAGATCGGCAGGGTTGTCGCTCGCGGCCGGGCGGGAATGGTGGGTGCCGTCGAAGGCATGCACCGTCAGCCCGTCGCGCTGGATGGCCGCGAGGTGGGCGCCGCGGCCGATCAGCGAGACGGTGGCGCCACCCTTGGCGAGCCGCGCCGCGACATGCCCGCCAATGGCGCCCGCGCCATAGACCGCGACGCGCATGGGATCAGAGCCTCGATTCGTAGAGGCCAGCGGCGATGGCGGCGGATTTCACCAGCGCCACCAGCAGCGACAATTGCGGCGCCGGCGTGCCGGTGAGCTGCGCGAGGCGGAGCGGCACGCTGAACAGCGCATCGATTTCCATCGGCCGCCCGCGTTCCAGGTCCTGCAGGATGGACGGCTTGTGGACGCTGTTGTTGCCGGCGACGCGCTCGATCTGTTCCGGGCCAAGCACGATGCCGAGGGCCGCGGCGATCGCCCTTCCTTCCTCCGCCGAGATGCGCGCGGCCTGGCGCAGGACCGGGTCCGCGAAGGTATCGCGCACGCCACGGCGGGACAGCGAGGTGAGCGGGCCGTGCGAGAGGTTGCCCAGCAGCTTGGCCCAGATCTCCCGCCTGATGTCCGGCACGCTGCGGGCCTCCATCATGCCGCCCGCCACCGCCATGGCGCCCAGCGCATCGGCGATCGGCGATGCGCTGCCATCGACGCTGCCCATCAGCAGGCGGGTGTTGTTGTGCTCGCAATGGATCAGGCCGGGTTCCTTCACCTCGACCGCGGAGTAGATCACGCCGCCGAGCGTGCGCCGCGTGCCGATGACGGATTCGAGCAGGCCATCGGGATCGACCTCCGGCAGGCGAAGCCCCGCAAAGGGAACATCGCCGCCGAGGAAATACCACCAGGGGATGCCGTTCATCACGAAGATGACGGGGGTATCTGGCCCGAGCAGCGGCGCGATGCCGGCGGCAACCGAGGGCAGCGCCGGCGCCTTCACCGTGACCAGCACCGCATCCTGCGGGCCCAGTTCCCTCGGGTCTGCGCTGGCCCTGACACGGGCGGTAAAGGTGCCGTCGGGCGCATGGACGGTGATGCCCTTTGCCCGCACGGCATCGAGATGCGCGCCGCGCGCGACGATGGAAACGTCAGCGCCCCCGCGCGCGAGACGCAGCGCGAGGTGCCCGCCAATGGCACCCGCGCCGAAGACGCCGATCTTCATCGCGCGCGCCTCAGGCCAGGATATCGAGCGCGGCGCGGCTCAGCGCCTGCACGCCGAGGCCGATGCAGCGCTCGTCAGGCTGATACTTGTCATTGTGCAGCTTGTCGTCGCGCCCTTCGGCGCCGCTGCCGATGCGCAACTGGAAAGCCGGTGCGCGGGAGGCGAATTCGGAGAAATCCTCGCTGCCCATCGAGGGATCGCCTTCCTCCACCACCTCGCCGAATTGCGCGCGCACGGCGGCGAGCGTCGGTTCCAGCACGCGGTCATCGTTCATCAGCGGCGGCACCTTACGCTGGTAGTCGAGCGTGCAGGTGACGCGCATGCCGATCTCGATCCCCTGGATGAGGCGGCGGATCGCCTGTTCCGCCAGATCCCGCGCTGGCTCATGCAGGGTGCGGACGGTGCCTTTGATGTGCACGCGCTCGGGGATGATGTTGTAGGTCGTGCCGGCCGTGAACTGCGCGATGGTGACGACGGCGGGGTGCATCGGCTTGATCTCGCGGCTGACGACCGTCTGCACCTGCGTCACGAAGTTGCTGGCGGCGACGATGGGATCGACGGCGGCGTAAGGGTGCGCCGCATGGCCGGACTTGCCGCGCACGATGAGGTCGAAGCGGTCCGAGGCGGCGAGGCAGGCGCCGCGCGCGAAGCCGAAGCTGCCCAGCTTCATGTCGGGATGATTGTGGAAACCGAGGGCGAGGTCGATGCCCTCCGCCGCGCCATCGGCGATCATCGCGGCCGCACCTTCCAGCACTTCCTCCGCCGGCTGGAACACCAGTACGACGCGGCCGGCGAGCTGGGGCGCCATCTCCTTCAGCACGGCGGCAACGCCAAGCAGGGTGGAGGTGTGGATGTCATGCCCGCAGGCATGCATCTTCCCCGCCGCGGTGCTGGCGAAGGGAAGGCCGGTATCCTCATGGATCGGCAGCGCGTCCATATCGGCGCGAATGGCCAGTGTGGGCCCGGGGCGCCCGCCCTCGATCACGCCGAGTACGCCGGTGCGGCCGACACCGGTGCGATGCGGGATCGCCAGCCGCGCGAGTTCGGCGGCGACGATACCCGCTGTGCGTGTTTCCTCGAAGGCGAGTTCGGGATGGGCGTGGATGTCGCGGCGGATGGCGATGAGCTGCGGCTCGATCGCCTCCACGGCTTCACGGATACGGCGGCCGGGGTCGTTGACGAGCATTGACGATCGCTCCAAGCGATTTTCTAGGGGCGATCCTAGGTGAAGATGCGGTCATGGCAAGAACGGCCGCTTGCGAAGATCGAAAGACGCATGCCATACGCCTGACCAACCGAGGGAGCGCAAATGTCCGGACAGCTTCGCCGCCACCTGATGATGCTGGGAACCGCAGCGCTGCTGGCGGCTCCCTCCGTTGCGCGGGCGCAATCCTGGCCGAACGGCTCCATCCGCCTCGTCGTTCCCTTCGCGCCCGGTGGCAGCACAGATCTCTCCGCGCGGCTCGTGGCCGATGGGCTCGCGCAGCGGCTTGGCGTGCCGGTGGTGGTGGAGAACCGGCCCGGCGCCGGCGCGACCACGGGCAGCCAGGTGGTCGCGGATGCGGCGCCGGACGGCAACACGTTGGTGATGAGCAACATCGCGAGCCACGGGATCAGCCCGGCGCTGTATGGCGCGCGGGTTCGCTACGATCCCGTCCGCAGCTTCACCCACATCGCGATGGTGATCACCAACCCCTCTGTCTGGGTGGTGAACAACCGGAGCGAGATCAACAGCCTTCGTGATCTGGTGGCGCTGGCGAAGACGCGGCGCGGCGGGCTCGACATGGCATCCTCCGGGGCCGGGTCCTCGAACCACCTGCTGCTGGTGCGCTTCAGCGAGATGGCGGGGATCGACCATACCCATGTTCCCTTCCGCGGCGCCGGCCCGGCGATGACGGCGGTGATCTCGGGCCAGGTGCCGATGATGTCGGACAGCCTGCCCTCCGCGGCCGGGCATGTGCGGCAAGGCAGCGTGCGGGCGATCGCGATGAGCAGCGCCGCGCGCCACTCCGCCTTCCCCGATGTGCCCACCTTCCGCGAACAGGGGTTCGAGCTGGTCAGCACCTCCTGGTTCGCGCTGTCCGGGCCGGCGGGGATGGCGCCCGCCGTCGTGGAGCGCCTGCACCGGGAGACGATGGCGGTGATCGCCACCCCGGAATCGCGGCAGCGCTTCGCGGAGCTGGGCGGGACGCCGGGGGACATGACCCCGGCGCAGTTTTCCGCCTTCGTCGCGGCGGAAGTGGCCGCCTGGGCACCGGTGGTGCGCAGCTCTGGGGCATCGGCCGACTAGACAAATCAGGATCATGTCGCAGTCTTCACGCCGGTCGCGATTGCGTGAATGTATAGGCTGCGTCAGGGTGCCGCCCAGCGCCATGTCCGGGATGACCGGTGGGGCGGGGCAGCAAGGAAGTTGCGGTGCCGGGCATTTCGCTGGCACCGTGGGGTTGGACGAAATCGGGCTAACAGCCGGCGCGGGCCGGCCAGGAACGAGGTGGGGATGAAAATCAACGCGAAGGACGTAGCGTCCGGGGTGCTGCTGATCGTGATCGCGATCATCGGCCTTTGGCTCAACCAGGACCATACGTTGGGCACCCCCCGGCGCATGGGCCCCGGCTACATGCCGATGCTGACCTTCTATCTGCAATTGGGCCTCGGTGCCATCGTACTCGGCATGGGCCTGTTCAGTGGCCCTGACCCGCTTGAGAAGTGGGCGATGCGCGAGCTTCTGCTCATCCTGGCCTCGCTGTGCATCTTCGGCCTGCTGCTGGAGAAGGGCGGGCTCTTCCTCGCCATCGCCGCAACGGTCGCGGTCTCGGCGCTCGGCGACCGGACGCATCGTCCGCTCGGCGTACTCGGCCTCATCATCTTTCTCATGGCGCTCTGCTGGTTTGTGTTCATCCGGGAATTGGATATCCGGGTGAACCTCTGGCCGACGTTCTGAGAGCGGGGACCCCAGAACCATGGATCTTTTCTCCAATCTCGCGCACGGCTTCGTCGTCGCGCTGAGCTTCGACAACCTCATCTTCGCCCTGCTCGGTGCCTTCATCGGCACCGCGATCGGCGTGCTGCCGGGCATCGGCCCGGTGGCCACCATCTCGCTGCTGCTGCCCATCACCTTCGGCATGTCGGCGACGACGGCCATCATCATGCTCGCCGGCATCTACTACGGCGCGCAGTATGGCGGCTCCACCACCTCGATCCTGCTGAACCTGCCGGGCGAAGTCTCCTCGGTGGTCACCACGCTCGAAGGCTACAAGATGGCCCGCAAGGGTCGGGCCGGCGCGGCGCTGACCATCTCCGCGCTCGGCTCCTTCATCGCCGGCACCTTCGCCACCATCCTGGTCGCCGCCTCGGGCCCGCTGCTCACCTCGGTGGCGCTGTCCTTCGGCCCGGCCGACTACTTCTCCCTCATGTTCCTCGGTCTCATCATCTCGGCGGTGCTCGCGCAGGGCTCCATCGTGAAGTCGATCGGGATGGTGGTGCTCGGCGTTGCGCTTGGCCTGGTGGGCACGGACGTGCAGACCGGCCAGCAGCGCTTCACCTTCGGCGTGCCGGAACTGTCCGACGGCATCGGCTTCGTGCCGGTCGCCATGGGCATGTTCGGCATCGGCGAGATCATCCTCAACCTCGAACGCCCGGAAAGCCGCTCGGTCCTGACCAACAAGGTCGAGAGCCTGTGGCTGACGCGCGCCGAGACGATGCGCTCCATCGCCCCGATCATCCGCGGCACTGCGATTGGCTCCGTGCTCGGCATCCTGCCGGGTGGCGGCGCGGCGCTGGCGGCCTTCGGGTCCTACATGCTGGAAAGCAAGGTCTCGAAGTTCCGGCATGAATTCGGCACCGGCGCCATCGAGGGCGTGGCCGGCCCGGAGTCGGCGAACAACGCCGCCGCCCAGACCAGCTTCATCCCGCTGCTCACCCTCGGCATCCCGGCCAACGCCGTGATGGCGCTGATGGTCGGCGCGCTGATCATCCAGGGCATCCAGCCCGGGCCCCGCATGGTGGAAGCCCAGCCGGACCTGTTCTGGGGCCTGATCTGCTCCATGTGGCTCGGCAACCTGATGCTGCTCGTCATCAACCTGCCGATGATCGGCATGTGGGTGAAGCTGCTCGAGGTTCCCTACCGCTACCTCTACCCGTCGATCCTGATCTTCTGCGCGATCGGCGTGTATTCGCTGAACAACAACGTCTTCGACGTCTATCTGACGGTGCTGTTCGGCCTGTTCGGCTATCTCTGCTCCAAGCTGAAGCTGGAAGGCGCGCCGCTGCTGATCGGCTTCGTGCTCGGGCCGATGATGGAAGAACACCTCCGCCGCGCGATGCTGCTGTCCCGTGGCGATGCCATGGTGTTCCTGCAGCGCCCGATCTCCGCGACCCTGCTGGCGATTGGCGCCTTCGCGCTGATCTCCATGCTGCTGCCGGGGCTGCGGAAGAAGAAGGAAGCGGCCCTGTCCGAGGGCGGCTGACGCGACCCCGGCTTTTGCCGGGTGAAACAGAGGGGGCCGTCCCGAAGGGGGCGGCCCCTTTTCTTTTGCGGCACCCCACCCCTTCCCCACGGAGGTCAGGCGACGCAGTCTCCGCGGCCTCAAGGGAGACCTGATCCATGGACCTGCAACTGACCGGCAAGGTGGCGCTGGTGACCGGCGCCTCGGCGGGGCTCGGCCGTACCATCGCGCGGCTGCTGGCGGAGGAAGGCTGCAAGCTGGCCATCCTGGCCCGCCGCCGCCCACTGCTGGAGGAATTCGCGGCCAGCCTGCCGGCGAGCGCCGAGCCGCTGGTGATCGTCGAGGACTTCACCAGCCCTGGTGCTGCGGAGCGGACGCGGGATGCCGTGCTGGCCCGATTCGGCCGCTGCGACATCCTGGTGAACAACGCCGGCGGCAGCCGCCCGCAGGTCGATCTCGGCCCGGAGGAGGTCTGGATGGAGGCGATGGAGATCAACTTCCACGCTGGCCGGCGCATGGCGCATGCCATCATCCCCGCCATGCGAGCCAACAAATACGGCCGCATCGTCAATCTCACGGGGTCGGACGAGCCACACATCATCAACGCCGCCAATGCGCCGAACGGCGCCGTGCATATCTGGGCGAAGGCGCTGTCCCGGCAGTTGGGGCGGGATGGCATCACGGTGAATTCGGTGCCGCCCGGGCGCATCCGGTCCGAGCAGATCGATGCGCGCATCCTGCCGACGGAGGAAGCCCGGCAGGACTGGGCGGCGAAGGAAGTGCCCGTGGGCTTCATCGGGGAGCCGGAGGACCTCGGCGTTCTGGTCACCTTCCTGTGCTCGCCACGCGCCCGCTACATCACCGGCCAGGTGATCCATGTGGATGGCGGGACTTTGCGCAGCAGCCATTGAGCGGCGCGGGGCAGGAATGCCCCTTGGGATGCGGCTTGGCGGGGCCGGCCGGTGTAGGGTTGCGGCGTGATCCCGAAGGGGCAGCCCGTGACCAGCAGTTCAGCCGCCACGCATCCCGCCGCCTCCCCCACCCATCTGCGGCGCACCATCGCGCGGGCCCGGGCGCGGCGGAAAAGTGCCGAGCCGCCAAAGCCGACGCTGGGCGGCAGGCTGGCCGATGCGGTGGCCGCGACGGTCGGGTCCTGGCGCTTCATCGTCATCCAGTCCGGGATGCTGCTGACCTGGATCACCGCCAATGCGGTGATCGGCGGCAATGCCTGGGACCCCTACCCCTTCATCCTGCTGAACCTCATGCTGTCCTTCCAGGCCGCCTATACGGCGCCGATCATCATGATGAGCCAGAACCGGCAATCCGACGTGGACCGGGAACGCGCCGTGGCGGATTATCAGGTGAACCTGCGGTCGGAGGCGGAGATCGCGCTGCTGCACGAGAAGATGGACCTGCTGCGGGAACGCCAGCTGGTGGAGCTGACGGACCTGCTGCGGCGCGCGGTCGATCGGATCGAGGCGCTGGAAGGCGCGCTGCGGTCGCGTGATGCGGCAAGGGAGGCCTGAGGAATGGGCTGGCTGATCCGCCTGCTGCTGGCGGCCGCCGGCGTTGTCACGACGGTCTTCATGGCGCGGGACGCGCCGAATTTCGTGGTGGTGGAAGGGATGGTGGCGGTGGCCATCATCGCCGCCATCGTGCTTGCTTTCGCCCTGATGCGGAAGAAGTAGCGAAACCCCGGCCCTTCCCGTTAAGAGTCTGTCTCCGATCATCCCTTTGGATTGCATAGTTTCCTGACCATGAGCCTGATCGATGCCATCCGCAGGAAGGCGAGTGCGTTGCGGCTCAGGTTTTCCCAATCCTTGGCGAGCCGACGGCAGCGGTTGATCCACGCGATGGT
>CANJXD010000188.1 GCA_947478535.1 Acetobacteraceae bacterium | reverse complement strand
GGTACCGTTGATTTCCATCGACTTCACGAAGCCGGTGGAAACGCCCGTTACCATGCTCTGGATCAGGCTGCGGGTCGTGCCCCACATCGTGCGCGCACGACGATCTGCACCGCGGGGAGAAACGGCAACCGTGCCATTCTCGATCGCGACGTCGACCTCATCCGTCAAGGCGAGCGAGAGCTCGCCATTCTTGCCCTTGGCAACCACGGTGCGATCCAGCAGCGACACGACGACGCCAGCGGGGACCGGAACCGGATACTTTCCGACGCGAGACATATCTTCCCTCCCGTCAGAACACGCGGCAGAGGACTTCGCCGCCAACATTGGCAGCGCGGGCCTCATTGTCGCTCATCACGCCCTTCGGCGTGGACAGAATCGAGATGCCGAGGCCGGAGTAGAACTTCGGCAGATCGGCGATCTTCGAATAGACGCGCCGGCCAGGCTTGGAGACGCGAGCGATCTCCTTGATGGCGGGCTCGCCCTCGGAATACTTCAGCTCGATGCTGATCAGCTTGATGCCGGGGCGGAGCTGCTCCGTGCCGAAAGCGCGGATATAGCCTTCGCGCTTCAGGACTTCGAGCACACTCTCACGCAGCTTCGAGGCAGGCGAGACACACCGGCTTTGCCGGGCGCTCTGCGCATTGCGGATACGGGTGAGCATGTCACCCAACGGATCGGACAGCGACATTCGCGGCCCTCCTTACCAGCTCGCCTTGACCAGACCGGGGATCTGGCCAGTGTTGGCCATCTCCCGGAGCTGGTTCCGGCAAAGCTTGAACTTGCGGTAATTGCCGCGGGGACGGCCAGTCAGCTCGCAACGCAGGCGGACGCGGTTCTTCGCGCCGTTGCGGGGAAGCTGAGCAAGCTTGAGGGACGCCTCGAAGCGGTCCTCGACGGGCAGCTCGCGATCCATCACCACCGCCTTCAGGGCGGCGCGCTTGGGCGAATGCAGCTTCGAGAGCCGTTCACGACGCTTATTCTTCTCGACAGACGAGGTCTTAGCCATGCCGTCTTAGATCCTCCGGAACCTGCCCGGCAGCACCGGGCGGTTTTCCAAATCAGTTGGCGAAAGGAAGGGAGAAAGCCTTGAGCAAGGCCTTCGCTTCCCTGTCGGTCTTCGCGGTCGTCACGAACTGAATGTCCATGCCGCGGATCGCGTCCACCTTATCGTAGTTGATCTCGGGGAACACAATCTGCTCCTTCAGGCCCATGGCAAAATTGCCACGGCCATCGAAGCCCTTGTTACCAGGCAGGCCACGGAAGTCCCGAACCCGCGGCATGGCGATGGTCACCAGGCGGTCGAGAAACTCGTACATCCGCGCCTTGCGGAGCGTGACCTTGCAGCCAATCGCCTGGCCTTCGCGGATCTTGAACCCCGCGATGGCCTTGCGGGCCTTCGTCTTCACCGGCTTCTGGCCAGCAATCGCCAGCAGATCCGACACCGCCGCATCAAGCTTCTTCTGGTCACCGGCGGCTTCGCCGACGCCCATGTTGATGACGATCTTTTCGAGCTTCGGAACCTGCATCGGGTTCTTGTAGCTGAACTCCTCGGTGAGGCTTGCGCGCACCACCTCGTCATACAGCTTGCGAAGCCGCGGTGCCTCATCCGGCGAAGCCTTGGCGGGCCCCGCCTTGGCGATCGCGGCGGCGGAGGGCGTAAGCCCGCTGCCGCGCTGATCCGCACCCTTCGCCGCACCAGCGGCCGGCTTCTTCGCCGAGGACTTGGCGGACGACTTGCCGCCCTTCTTCGAATCGCTCATCGATCAATCACCTCGCCCGAGGCCTTGGCCACGCGAACCTTGCGGCCATCCTCGAGCTCCTTGAAGCCGACGCGAGTCGGCTTGTCCGACTTCGGATCGAGCAGCGCCAGGTTGGAGAGGTTGATCGGCCCCTCCTTCTCGACGATGCCGCCCGGACGGCCCATGCCCTGCGGCTTCTCGTGCCGCTTCACCATATTCACGCCCTGCACGAAGGCGCGGTTTTCCTCGGGCACGACGCGAATGACATCGCCCCGCTTGCCCTTGTCGCGACCGGCCAGAACCTGGACCCGGTCACCCTTCCTGATCTTCGCGGCCATGGCCTTACAGGACCTCCGGCGCCAGCGAGATGATCTTCATGAACTTCTTCCCGCGCAGCTCACGGACAACCGGTCCGAAGATACGGGTGCCGATCGGCTCGCCCTGCTTGTTGATGAGCACCGCGGCGTTGTTGTCGAAGCGGATCGCGGTGCCGTCGATGCGCCGCACGGGGTAAGCCGTGCGGACGATGACGGCGCGATGCACTTCGCCCTTCTTCACCTTGGCGCGCGGAATCGCCTCCTTGATGGAGACGACGATGACGTCGCCCACCGACGCCGTCTTCCGCTTCGAGCCGCCCAGCACCTTGATGCACTGGACGCGGCGCGCACCGGAATTGTCGGCGACGTCGAGGTTGCTTTCGACCTGGATCATGTCCTGCTCCCGGCCTCAGACCGCTGCCGTCGCGGCAGCCGGCGCATCGAAGCCGGCAGGCCGATCGACGGACTGGCCGTTGCGCACCACCACCAGCCAAGACTTCGTCTTGCTGATCGGGCGGCACTCCTCGATCGACACCATGTCGCCTTCCTTGCACAGGTTGGCTTCGTCATGCGCGGCGTACTTCTTCGAGCGCCGGATGAACTTCTTGTAGAGCGGATGCATCACGCGACGCTCGACAAGGACGGTAATCGTCTTGTCGGTCTTTTCGCTGACCACCCGGCCCGTGAGGACGCGCCTCGGCATCGTCCGGCCCCCTTACGCTTGCTTCGCCGGGGCGCGGTTGCGCTCGGCCATGATCGTCTTCGCACGCGCGATGTCGCGCCGCACATGCTTGATGCGGCTCACCGCCTCAAGCTGCCCGGTGGCCCGCTGAAAGCGCAGATTGAACTGCTCCTTCCGAAGGTTCACCAGCATCTCCTGCAGTTCGTCCGCGCTCTTCGCGCGAACGTCCGCAATCTTGGTCTGCGCCATCTCAGGCCTCCACCGGCGTCGCGCCGAGGCGCGTCACGACCTTCGTCTTGATCGGCAACTTCGCGGCACCGAGCGCGAGAGCTTCGCGCGCGATGTCGTTCGGGACACCGTCAAGTTCGAACATGATCCGCCCGGGCTTTACCCGCGCCACCCAATACTCGGGCGCGCCCTTGCCGGAGCCCATGCGGACCTCGGCCGGCTTCGTCGAGACGGGCACGTCCGGGAAGATCCGGATCCATACGCGACCCTGGCGCTTCATCGCACGAGTGATCGCACGACGGGCTGCCTCGATCTGACGCGCCGTCACCCGCTCGGGCTCCAGCGCCTTCAGGCCAAAGCCGCCGAAGGTCAGCGTGAAGCCGCCCTTCGCAACGCCCTTGATTCGGCCCTTATGGGCCTTTCGATAAGTAGTCCGCTTCGGCTGCAGCATATCACGTCATTCCTCAGCGCTGCGGCGCCTGTTCCGCGGCGCGCTTGTCCTGCGCCATCGGATCATGGCCCATGACCTCGCCCTTGAAGATCCAAACCTTGACACCGCAGGTGCCATAAGTGGTCTTCGCCGTCGCGGTGCCGAAATCAATATCCGCACGCAGGGTATGCAGCGGCACGCGACCTTCGCGATACCACTCCATCCGCGCGATTTCCGCCCCACCGAGACGGCCGGAGCAGTTGATGCGGATGCCGCCGGCGCCCAGGCGCATGGCGGACTGCACCGCGCGCTTCATCGCGCGGCGGAAAGCGACCCGGCGTTCCAGCTGCTGGGCGATGCTCTCGGCCACCAGCGTGCTGTCGATCTCGGGCTTGCGGATCTCGACGATGTTCAGCGAGACCTCGGCCCCGGCCATCTTGGCCAGGTCCTTGCGCAGGTTCTCGATGTCAGCGCCCTTCTTGCCGATGACGACACCAGGCCGCGCCGCATGGATCGTGACGCGTGGCTTCTTCGCCGGACGCTCGATCACCACGCGGGAAACGCCGGCGCCCTTGAGGCGGTCACGCAGCGTCTTACGCAGCTTCAGGTCTTCATGCAGCATCCGCGCATAGTCGGCGCTGGCATACCAGCGGCTATCCCATGTGCGATTGATGCCGAGCCGGAGCCCGATCGGGTTGACTTTGTGACCCATGTTACGCGGCCTCCTGCTGTGCCGCCGGCGCCTGCACCGTCTGCTCGGCCACCACGATCTTCAGATGGCTGAACCACTTCTCGACCCGCGAGGAACGGCCGCGGCCGCGAGCGTGGAAGCGCTTCATCACCACGGCGCGACCGACCTCGGCCTGGGTGACGATCAGACGATCGACATCAAGGCTGTGGTTGTTCTCGGCGTTGGCGATGGCGCTTTCCAGCGTCTTCTTCACGGTCTGCGCAATCCGGCGCTTGGAGAAGGTCAGCGTCGCAACGGCGTCCTGCGCCGTACGACCGCGGATCAACCCCGCCACCAGGTTCAGCTTGCGCGGGCTGACACGAATGTTCTTCGTGACGGCCTGCGCTTCGGTCTCCGAGAGACCGCGTTCATGCTTCGGCTTGCTCATGTCAGCCCCGCTTGGCCTTCTTGTCAGCCGAGTGGCCGGTGAAGGTCCGCGTCGGCGAGAATTCGCCGAACTTGTGGCCCACCATGTTCTCGTTCACCTGCACCGGGATGAACTTCTTCCCGTTGTAGACGCCGAAGGTGAGACCGACGAACTGCGGCAGGATCGTGCTGCGGCGGGACCAGATCTTGATGATCTCGTTCCGCCCCGAACCACGGGCCGCCTCTGCCTTGTTGAGCAGGTAGCCGTCAACGAACGGCCCCTTCCAGACGCTGCGCGACATCGCCGATCAGCCCTTCGTCGCGTTACGGCGCCGGACAATAAGCCGGTCCGTGCGCTTGTTGTTGCGGGTCTTGGCACCCTTCGTGGGCTTGCCCCACGGGGTAACCGGATGGCGACCGCCGGAAGTCCGGCCTTCACCACCACCATGCGGGTGGTCGACCGGGTTCATGACGACGCCGCGGACGTGCGGACGGAAGCCCATCCACCGGGTGCGGCCAGCCTTGCCGATCTGCTGGTTGCTGTTGTCGGGGTTCGACACCGCGCCGATGGTCGCCATGCATTCGGCGCGCACCAGGCGGAGTTCACCGGACATCAGCTTGACCTGCGCGTAGCCGACATCCTTGCCGACGAGCTGGCAATAGGTGCCAGCCGCGCGAGCAACCTTGGCGCCGGCGCCCGGCTTGATCTCCACACAGTGGACGATCGTGCCGACCGGGATGTTCGCCAGCGGCATCGCGTTGCCCGGCTTGATGTCAGCGCGTTCCGCCGCCACCACCGCATCGCCCGCCTTGAGGCGCTGCGGCGCGATGATGTAGGCGAGTTCGCCGTCCTGATACTTCAGCAGGGCAATCCAGGCAGACCGGTTAGGGTCATACTCCAGCCGCTCCACCGTCGCCGGGATGCCAAACTTGCGGCGCTTGAAGTCCACGATGCGGTAGGACTGCTTATGTCCGCCGCCCCGGAACCGAACGGTCGTGCGACCGTGGTTGTTGCGCCCGCCCGAATGGGACTTGCCCTCGGTCAGACCCTTGACCGGCTTGCCCTTCCAAAGCTCCGAACGGTCAACGAGGACCGTTCCGCGGAGCGAGGGAGTGACCGGTTTGAAATTCTTCAATGCCATGGCGTCACGCAAGCCCCGTCGTGAGGTCGATCGTCTGGCCGGCCTGCAGCTTGACGATGGCCTTCTTCCAGTCGGACCGCTGGCCCTTACGGCCGCGGAACCGCTTTTCCTTGCCCTTCATGACCAGCGTGTTCACCGCCTCAACCTTGACGTTGAACAGCTTTTCAACGGCCGCCTTGATCTCAGGCTTGGTCGCGTCCTGCAGGACCTTGAAGGTGACCTGGCTGGACTCATTCAGCCGGCTCGCCTTCTCCGTCACCACGGGGGCAAGAATGATCTGATAGACGCGCTCGGCCGAAAGGACGACGCGCGGCTTGGTTGCGGTCTCGCTCATGCCGCGCTCTCCTCGGTCACGCCGTTGAGCCGCGCCGTGAGAGCCTCAACGCCGGCGCGCGTCACCGCGAGCACGTCATACTTGAGGATGTCATAGACGTTGGCGCCCATCGTCGGCAGCACCTGCACCTTCGGGATATTGCGGGTGACGCGGGCAAAGCCCTCATCCACCGCGGCATCCACCACCAGCGCGCTGGTCCAGCCGAGCTTCTTCAGCTGGGCAACCATCGCGGCGGTCTTGGCATCATCACCGGCCGCAGCGACATCGAGCACCACCAGCTTGCCGGCCGCCTGCTTGGCGGAGAGCGCGCTGATCAGGCCGAGGCGCCGGACCTTCTTGTTCAGGCTGTAGGCGTGGCTGCGAACAACCGGGCCATGGACCACACCACCGGTGCGGAACTGCGGCGCGCGCAGCGAGCCCTGACGGGCATTGCCCGTGCCCTTCTGGCGGAACGGCTTCTTGGTCGTGCCGGACACTTCGCCAAGACCCTTGGTCTTGTGCGTGCCGGCGCGGCGCTTGGCCAGCTGCCAGTGGACAACGCGCGCCAGGATGTCGGCGCGCGGCGTAGCGCCGAACAGCGCATCCGGCAGCTCGATCTCACCCGCGGGGGCGTTGTCGAGCGTGATGACGGGAACCTTAGGCATCGTCGATTACCCCTGCGCCAGAGCCGCGGGGAACGGCGCATCGGCATGGCGCGCACGCTTCACAGCGTCCCGCACCAGCACGTAGCCGCCCTTCGGGCCCGGAATGGCGCCCTTCACCAGCAGCAGGCCGCGCTCCGTGTCGTGCCCGGCGATCACCAGATTCTGGGTGGTCACACGCTCAACACCAAGATGACCGGCCATCTTCTTGTTCTTGAAGGTCTTGCCCGGATCCTGACGGTTGCCCGTCGAACCATGCGAGCGGTGGCTGACCGAAACGCCGTGTGAGGCTTCGAGGCCCGCGAAGTTCCAGCGCTTCATGGCGCCCGCAAAACCCTTACCCTGGGTCACGCCGGTGCAGTCCACGATCTGCCCCTTCACGAAATGCTCCACCGAGAGCTTCGCGCCAGGCGCCAGCACCGCGTCTTCCGTGACGCGGAACTCGACGGTCCTGCGCGGCGCCTCGACGCCCGCCTTCGCGAAGTGACCCTTCTGGGGCTTCGACACGTTCTTCGGCTTGGCGCGCCCGATGCCGACCTGGAGGGCCGTATAGCCATCCTTCTCGACCGTGCGCTGCGCCACGACCCGCACCTCATCGAGATGCAGGACAGTGACGGGGACGGTCGAACCGTCCTCGTTGAATAGCCGGGTCATGCCCAGCTTGCGGGCGATCAGCCCGGTACGGCCGATAATGGCCATGGTCCTGGTCCTCTCCCGCCGCTCAGAGCTTGATCTCGACGTCCACACCGGAGGCGAGGTCGAGCTTCATCAGCGCGTCCACGGTCTGCGGAGTGGGGTCGACGATGTCGAGAAGGCGGCGATGGGTCCGAATCTCGAACTGCTCACGCGACTTCTTATCGACATGCGGGGAACGGTTCACGGTGAAGCGCTCAATCTGGGTCGGAAGCGGGATGGGCCCGCGGACCCGCGCGCCCGTCCGCTTGGCCGTGTTGACGATCTCCCGCGTGCTGCCATCCAGCACGCGGTGATCGAACGCCTTAAGGCGAATGCGGATGTTCTGGCTGTCCATGGCTCTGAGGCCCGTATCCCTTCGCGTCGCGCTTACTTGACGATCTGAGCGACGACGCCGGCGCCGACGGTCCGGCCGCCTTCGCGGATCGCGAAGCGCAGGCCCTGGTCCATCGCGATCGGCGCGATCAGCTCCACATCCATCGTGATGTTGTCGCCCGGCATCACCATCTCCACGCCCTCGGGCAGCTTCACGATCCCCGTCACATCCGTCGTCCGGAAGTAGAACTGCGGCCGGTAGTTCGTGAAGAACGGCGTATGACGGCCGCCTTCTTCCTTCGTCAGGATGTACGCCTCGGCCTTGAAGCCGGTGTGCGGCGTGATCGAGCCGGGCTTCGCCAGCACCTGACCGCGCTCCACATCCTCACGCTTCGTGCCGCGCAGCAGCGCGCCGATGTTGTCACCGGCCTGCCCGCTGTCCAGCAGCTTGCGGAACATCTCCACGCCCGTCACCACCGTCTTCACGGTGTCCTTCAGGCCGATGATCTCCACTTCCTCGCCGACCTTGACGATCCCGCGTTCCACGCGACCCGTCACCACCGTCCCGCGGCCGGAGATCGAGAACACGTCCTCGACCGGCATCAGGAAGGGCATGTCCAGCGCGCGGGCGGGCTGCGGGATGTAGCTGTCCACCGCCGCCATCAGCTCCAGGATCGCCTGCTCGCCGATCTCGGGCGTCTTGTCTTCCAGCGCCGCGACCGCCGAGCCCTTGATGATCGGGATATCGTCGCCCGGGAACTTGTAGGAGGTGAGCAGTTCGCGCACCTCCATCTCCACCAGTTCCACCAGGTCCGGATCGGCCAGGTCCATCTTGTTCAGGAACACCACCAGCGCCGGCACGCCGACCTGGCGCGCCAGCAGGATGTGCTCGCGCGTCTGCGGCATCGGCCCATCGGCCGCCGACACCACCAGGATTGCGCCGTCCATCTGCGCCGCGCCCGTGATCATGTTCTTCACGTAGTCGGCGTGGCCCGGGCAATCCACATGCGCGTAGTGCCGGTTCGCCGTCTCGTACTCCACATGCGCCGTCGAGATCGTGATCCCGCGCGCCTTTTCCTCCGGCGCCTTGTCGATCTGGTCGTACGCCGTGAACGTCGCCCCGCCCGACTTCGCCAGGATCTTGGTGATCGCCGCCGTCAGCGACGTCTTCCCATGGTCCACATGCCCGATCGTGCCGATATTGCAGTGCGGCTTGTTACGCTCGAATTTCGCCTTGCCCATCGCTCAGGTCCTCAAAGATCGGGTCGGTTTACCAGCGGTAATGGCTGAAGGCCTTGTTGGCCTCTGCCATACGGTGCGTGTCTTCGCGCTTCTTGACAGCCGACCCGCGATTATTGGCGGCGTCCATCAGCTCGGCAGACAAGCGGTCTTCCATCGTATGCTCACCGCGCTTGCGCGCGCTGTCGATGATCCAGCGGATGGCGAGCGCCTGGCGCCGCTCCGGCCGAACTTCGACAGGCACCTGATAGGTTGCACCACCGACGCGGCGCGAACGCACCTCGACGGCGGGCTTCACATTGTCCATCGCCTCATGGAACACGCGCAACGGGTCGCTGTTCGGACCCCCGCGGCGCTTCAGCGTATCCATGGCGGCGTAAACAATGCCTTCGGCAGTGCTCTTCTTCCCATCATACATCAGCACGTTCATGAAACGGCTGAGGACGATGTCACCGAACTTCGGGTCCGGCAGAACTTCACGCTTTTCAGCGCTATGGCGGCGCGACATGACTCAGCTCCTCACTTCGGCCGCTTCGCGCCGTAGAGCGAGCGCCGCTTGCGCCGCTTCGGCAGGCCCTGCGTGTCCAGCACGCCGCGCAGGATGTGGTAGCGCACACCCGGAAGGTCCTTCACGCGACCACCGCGGATCAGAACCACCGAATGTTCCTGGAGGTTGTGACCCTCGCCAGGAATGTAGCTCACCACTTCGTAGCCGTTCGTCAGGCGCACCTTGGCGACCTTACGAAGCGCCGAGTTCGGCTTCTTCGGCGTGGTGGTATAGACGCGCGTGCAAACGCCACGCTTCTGCGGGCAGCCTTCCAGCGCGGGCACTTTGTTCCGGCTCTTCTGCGGCTCACGCCCTTTGGC